>JBJKQP010000232.1:0-11507 GCA_046705105.1 Ignavibacteriaceae bacterium
ATAATCTTTGGCATAAAAAACATCGTTGATCAAAAGTGAATCGGTTTGCCCGGAAATTAAATGCACCGGCTTTATTAATTCCGTAATTCCCTGTGCATATAATTTCAGAGTAACTACTGAAGTAAAAAGGACAAGCAGTAAAAAATAAAATTTGCCGTAAAGCTTATTAGCCATAAATATTTCTCCGTAAAAGAAATACATTTAATTTTACTAGTCTAAATTTATAAATAATTTAAACCACTTTAATTGCGCTGTTTAAAATACTCTTTTAAGAACGTCGTATTGCAGCGCTTTATTTACAAAAATTTGACTAACAAGTTGAAACTGCTTAAGGATTTCCCGCTATATAATTTAGAAAGTCCGCCGGTTGGCGGACTTTCAATTTTTTTCAAAATTATTTTTTCTTTGGTAAGGCAGCATCTTTAGCTGCTTTTGCAATTCTAAATTTAAGAACTTTCTTTGCAGGGATAACCATAGTTTCGCCGGTGGCAGGGTTCCTACCAACTCTTTTTTTCCTGTTAACTACAAGCAGTTTTCCCAAACCGGGAATAACGAAAGATTTTTTTGCTTCTTTATGAGCTAACGTAACCAGCTCATCCAAAAATTGACCGGACAGCTTTTTTGTTGTACCGGTTTTCTTTGCCAGATGATCCACTATTTGAGATTTGGTCATAGGTTTTGCAACTGCCATAGCGCTTTTCCTTTAATTTAGTTAATGATTTATTCTAATGTGAAATAAATAATTATTATTCATATATAAAATATTATATAATTACTTTATTTCAAAATTTATTTATTTTCAAGTATACTTTTATAAAAATATTTTTACCGTTGAACAAAATAAAATTTCTGCCGATCATATTTTTACTTTTCATTGAACCGGGGTTCTCTCAGTCAATTGATTCCTTAAAAACTAAAATTAACTCCGGTTTAAAAGATACTCTGTTTACATCTTCACAAGATTCTCTGGTTGTACATGATTCTTTGAAGAATAATTTAGTCAAAGCAGATACTTTAGTTCCCATATACCAGCTTCCGCTTTTTGATTACAGTACATTCATTAACAGAAAAACAATAAACTACCTGGACTACCGTTACACCGGAGATTTATTTAAAAACTTTAGTCTTAACTTTGTTAGGAATTACGGGTTTATAGGCCAACCTAACGAAACAATGTTGTACGGAATAGGTTTTAACGGCATAAGCTATTTTAAAAACGGCGTTCTTCAAAACAACCGCTTAACTAATTCGCTGGATTTGAACGACATCCAATCAGAGTATATTGATTCGATCGAAGTTGTTCCTCTGCCCAGAGGTTTTTTATACGGTCCTGTGAACAATCTTGTTTCAGTTAATTTTATATCACGGGATTTTCTTACTCCGAAACCATATTCAAGAATTAAATACTACCAGGGCCCGGACGGCGAGGCTTTTGTTGATGTTATATTTAATGAACATGCATTTAATAAGCTAAATGTTTCGCTGGATATTACAAACAGAAAATACGACAGCAGTTATACCAACAGTGCATTTAGTCAATGGGCTGCAAAAGTTAAACTTAAATATTTTCTCTCTAATAAAGTTAATTTAATTGCCGGGTATGATTTCCTAAATTCAAAAGTCGGACTTAACGGCGGAGTAAATTACGACAGCACCTTAAAGTTAAACAGCCAATACTTTTCATTATATCAAACTACCGCACCGGTGTATGATCCTTTTAAAAATCTTAGTTCGAAGTATCATCATTTTAATCTAAGACTCCTTGGCAAATTTTTTAATAACTCTCATACGGACTTTAATCTTTATTATTATTATACTCAAACCGATCTAGACCAAAAGCAAGATACAATTTTTTATAAGAATATAGATAAGAATAAAATAATAGGAGCGGCATTCAAAGAAAATTATGCTTGGAATATTTTTGGTATTCAAATTAATTCAAATTATGAAAGCGGAAATTTAAAATACTATTCGCTATCAAACAGTTATCTTGATTATTACCCAGTAACATATCGCCGTTTTACACTTTCCGCGGTTGCTTCGGCAAATTTATTGGACAGTACGCTTGTGCCTTCTATTTATTATAAATATACAAACGGAAACGGGAATTCAAATTATCCTGAGTTACACGGAACTTACAGCGGAGCCGGTGCAGACATTACGTACCGTTATTCAGATAAAATAAAATTCTATGCCGGATTTTCAAATTACAAAGTATCAAATAACTTTAATTCAGTTACGGATTTTGAGGCAGGTGCAAAGTATAATTCGAACGGTTTTCTTGCAGATGTAAAATATTTTAAAATTAACAATATTGTTTTGCCGGGCATTTACGGTTTCCTTAATTACGGATCTTACTTTAAGAATTTAAATGGTGTAGGATTAAATCTAAATTATTTGTTTTGGAAGATTGACTTAGAAACAACAACATCTTATTACAATGTACCGGGAACATCGGGCGATTTGTATTTACTGCCGAAAATTAAATTTACCGGCGGTGCTTATTATAAAGATATTTTGTTTCATTCCAATCTTCAATTAAAGACAGGATTTATTTTTTATTATACCGGTAGACAAAATTATTTAAACAATACAACTGTAAATGCAAACTGGGATTTGGATTTTACCGCAGTGGGAGAAATTCAGGATGTAGCATTTGTTTATTTTACATGGGAAAATTTATTTAACAGGCAGTATTACTTAATACCTTATTATCCCATGCCGCCGCGAGGTATTCGTTTCGGAATTTCCTGGGTGTTGTTCGACTAATGTTTCTTAAGCCGAAATTCTCCCGAAAACTTTTCACAAAGCGATCAATCCCGGCATGTTTGAACTTACACTTAAACCTTGAACTTTTTCGGTTTCTTACAAGCTCAGCATATCCTTAAATTTTATTGCCTGTCTTCTGGATACTTCAATCTTATTTCCGCCTTTTAATTTTACAAGAAGTCCGCCGTTAAGCCAGGGCTCTATGCTTTCAATCCACTTTAAATTAATTATATGTTTTCGGTTTGCCCTAAAAAATGTTTTGTTGTCCAGGCGTTCGTCAAGATAATTAAGAGTTCGTAAGATAAGCGGTTTGTTATCATTAAAATACAGACGTACATAATTGCCTTCCGATTCAAAGAGTCTTACTGTATTTAGTTTTACAAACCAGCATCTTTCTCCGTCTTTAACAAAAACCTGATCCTCCTCATTAAGAACCGGCGTACCGGTGTCTTGTATTAAAGATTTTCTATTTCTTTCGATAATTTTTTTAACTGTTTCTTCAAGCCGTTTAGGTTCAATCGGTTTAAGTAGGTAATCCATAGCGTTGTATTCGAAAGCTTTTAATGCGTACTCGTCATATGCGGTTGTAAAGATTACGGTAGGTACGCTGTCTAATTCTTCTAAAAGCTCAAAACCGTTTTTACCCGGCATTTGAATATCCAGGAAAATCAATTCCGGGCTCAGTTCCGTAATTTTATTTAATGCATCTTCCGCATTTACGGCTTCTCCCACAATATTAATTTCTTTGTAGGGAGTTAATAATCGGCGGAGTTCTACCCGCGCTAATCTTTCATCATCAATTATTAAAGCTTTCATTTTTTATACCTCCGGTTGGAATTACTATTTCAGCCTGTACTTCGTTTTCGCCTAAGTTTTTAATTGAGAACGAGGCGGTTTCTCCGTACAGTAAGTGTAATCGATGCTTTGTATTGTTTAAGCCGAACCCCTGAGAATTTTGTACTAAGGATTCTTCCAGGTGACCGCTGTTGGTTATTTTTACATGAAGATGTGAATTTACCACCTTCGATTTTATAGAAATATTACCGCCGGCAGTTTGCTTTGAAATTCCGTGTTTAATTCCGTTCTCAACCAATGTTTGTATCATCATCGGGGGAATTTCTATTTTTTTTGATTCGGGATCAATTTCTATTAGATATCTTAGTCTTTCTTCGAATCTGATGGACTCGAGTGCAAGATAATCATCAACTGTTTGTATTTCTTCAGACAAGGGAACTGTTTCTATTCGTTCCATCTTCAATGAATATCTTAATAAGCTGGATAGTTTTGTAACTGCAGTTTGTGCCGATGTAGGATCAAATTGAATTAGTGCGCGTATGCTGTTTAACGCATTAAACATGAAGTGAGGATTCAATTGGGATTTTAAAGTTTTCAGTTCAAAATCCTTTACAGCAGCTTCCCAAATTAATGATTCTATCTGTATTCTCTTATAATTTTCAAAATAATGTACGGCAAAATAAATTAATTCCCACAAAAGAATAACGGTAAAGAACTGAAACAAATCCGCAAGGAAAAAGCCGAGTTTAAATTTTTCATGACTGTACATGCCTGTAGAAAAATTAACCCCAAGCAAAAGTAAATTAATTATTCCCCCTATTATAATGCCGGAAATAATTACCCGCGGGATAATTTTTTTTAGCGGAAGGCTTACCCAGTTCTTTTTCTTTATTATTGATCTTAAAATATGAGTAAAACTGACGGCAGAAAAACAGAAATAAAAAATTATTAATATTCTATTAAGAGTTAAATGCTTAAAAAAAGCAGACAGGACAACATTGATTAAGGCAAAAATTGTCCAACCGGTTATTTGGGTAATCCAATTTACTTTTTTCCTGTTCATCCGGTTATTTTTTCCAGCAACCCCTTTGTTTAATGAATAACTTGAACTAATATTAATACTATTCAAATTAATTATTTTATCTCTTGTTAAATATAAATTTATATTATCTAAAAGGAAATTGTAATTTTAAAATGCTTATTTTATTAAAACATTTAAAAACTTCAATTCCCCCTTGTTTTGCAAGGGGGAATTGTTAAGGAGAGAGCATTTTACAATCACTAATTGATGTCTTCCATTTTTGATGAACAAAATTAATACCGCATCCTTTTAATGACGGAATTATTATTATAACCGGCATATAACAGTGATAAGCGGAAATCAAGTGTGTTTTGTAAATAATATTTGAATATATTTGCCTAACTTTATGCAAAATCTTTTCGAAAAATATAAGATTATAGAAAAAGAATTACCCTGGGCTAAAGTTAAAAGGGATTTCTTAAAATATCATGATATTTCCGAAAGGAAAAACCACTGGACTTTTGAGGTAATTAAAAAAGCTAACAAAGAATATTCAAAATGGATTCATCTGCAGCTTACTTTTGATGATGCTAAAGATATAATTCTTCCCTGGCATAACCATAAAGGAAGTAAGATAGATTTAATTCCCAAGACCGGTTTAAGTTTGTATGAAACTTATTTAAACCTTAAAAAGAACGAAACCGAATTTATTAAAAGGGTGCCTGCCTGCATTGAAAAAATTAAATCCTTTCAAAATAAACCTACCGGAATTATTTTCCTTGTAATGGGTACTCTACGGGTGGATGTTTATAATTATTTAGACATTAAGGACGGCAGCCTGGTACACCTAGACGGACTTCACAGGCTATTATCCCTATTTTATCCAATTGAGCGAGCGGATTCTGTAATTGACTGCTATGCTGCGTACGATAAAAGAAAGAGATGGTTTTAAAGTTTAACTTTATCAATGATTTAACTTCTTTTAATTTTTTTCCCGGTCTACTGTACATTTAAAAAACGATTAAATTCCCCGCCTGTTACCGGCGGGGAATTTCTATAGGAATTAGAATAAGATTAATGTCTTTATGTGCTAATATTATTATTAATTTTTAGTCATACCCTTTTCGACAGACCTGGAAATATCAAAAGATATTGCCTTACATACATTCTTTACGGATTCATTTGTTGAATTTTGGGCTGTTTCATATATCACTTTGTCACCAATATTAGAATGAAGTTCATCCAGTGCAATAGCCGAAGTTATTCTTAACTGAGTCTCCAACTCTTCATTTTTAACTATATCACTCAATGGTTTTATAAAAGAACTAAATGCATAATCGGGAAAAATCTGTTCAAGCTGCCTGAACGTTTGCACCGCGGATAATTTTGAATTTATAGAATTATTCGCCAAATGCTGTAGAAGCATTTTTTCGGTTGTTTTTAAATTCTTTTTTAGACTTTCGGACTCATGTTGTTCTGCATACCGGGTCGGCCTCTCCTGTGAAAAAGATAACGCACTTGCAAAGATTAAAAATAGTGCTACAGAAAGAACGAAAGAAAGCGTACGTGTTTTCATTTTAGGTCTCCTTTAAATGATTGGTTAAATAATTTATTTATACGACAGAGCTAAAAATCTAATAGAATAGTTTTTCTAAGCTTACCTTTTTATATTATATCGTCTTAACAGTTTTAAATATGGCCTTACAAAGTCACAGTTTATTCATTTTATTTTTTTAGGATTAACAGTTTTGAGCCCGACATTTTTATTTTTAGGATTTGTAAATTGTTAAGGTAAAATTAAAGTTGTCTTTACCGGAAGTCTTGTACTTTTCACGCATCTTTTAGGATTTTTCAGGCAAAGCATAGGTATAATTGATTTATTGTATTAAGAATTTGTACCAAGAATTATGAATTGTACCGAATAATCTTAGAAATAAAAAATTTCATTAGATTTTTATTTCGCAGGAAATATTCTGTGCGGAATAATATTGGTAAGTCGAAATTTAATTTACCAGGCTTATTAAAAAATATAAATCGGGGAAGGAATTATCTTTACAAGAAATTTAATTAGTTTTTTTATATTCGGAAGGAGAGCATCCGAACTGCTTTTTAAAAGAACGAGAAAAATACCCCTGGTCATTAAAACCAACTTTATAGCAAATCTCGGCAACACTTCCGGAATTTTGCTTTAAGAGATCGGCAGCTCTTTGCAAACGTAAAGAACGTATTAATTGTCCCGCAGGCTGGTCAATAAGCGCATTTAATTTCCTGTTAAGCTGAGATGCAGTCATATTTACTTTTTCAGAAAGTTTGTAAACGCTGAATTGTTCGTCTTCAAAATTTGCTTCAATTATCTTTATAGTTTTTTCTAAAAATTCCTTATCAACCGAGATTGTTGTTACCTCGGAAGGTTTGATTATAGTTGCCCGGCTGAACCTTTTACGTAATTGTTTACGTTGAAGTATCAGGTTCTTTATTCTTGCTTTTAACTCTTTAGCACTAAAAGGTTTTGTTAAATATTCATCTATCCCGGTTTCAAGCCCTTCAATTTTATTATCGAGGCCGGCCTTAGCCGTTAACATAATTATAGGAATGTGACTGGTTTTTTCATCATTTCTAATATTTCTTGTAAACTCATAACCGCCCATTTTAGGCATCATTACATCAGTAATTATAAGATCAGGTACGTTTTCTTCGGCCTTGGAAATGCCTTCCCTGCCGTTAGAAGCTTCAATTAATTTGTATTCTGTTTCCAATAATTCACGAATATAATGTCTTACATCTGCATTGTCCTCTACAATTAGTATTATTTCACATCCGATCGAATTATTTTCATTTCTTGAGACTTGAGTTTCTTCAATATCATTTTCGTTTTCATTTTCGCTCAATCCGATATCAGTTAAATAATTTTCATGTAAGTGAAAATTATAATTAACCGCTATAAGCTGTTCTTTTTGATTTACCAAATCACCTAGAGGAAGATGAATGATAAATTCGGTCCCTTCATTCAATTTACTTTTAACGGCAATATTTCCTTTATGCAGTTCAATTAATTCTTTTGCAAGAGCCAAACCTATTCCCGATCCCTCAACTTCACTTAGATTTGAAGAGTTAACCTGGTAAAAACGGTTGAAGATGTATTCGACCTGATCTTCCGGTATGCCTTGGCCAGTATCTCTTACGCAAATTTCAACCTCAGATGAATTTAAAATCTTAATATTTACTTTAATTTCTCCTTCTTTAGGTGTGAATTTGAATGCATTGGAAATGAGGTTATAAAACACTTTCTCCATTTTATCAGGATCAAAAACTACAAGTATGTTTTCTAATTCCGATTCAAACTTATAAGTAATATCCCGTGATTCTGCAAGAGATTCAAATGAATAAAAAAGACTTTTAAGAAAAGTAACTATATTATGTTGTTCCGTTTGTAACTTCATACTTCCGGTTTCCAGCTTTGAAAGATCGAGCAGTTGATTTATTAAAGTTAAAAGTCTTCTGGCATTTCTAAGAGCAATATGCAGCTTACCTTTTTCACTCATATTAATTTTTGATGAAATGACATTTTCAATTTGTCCAAGGATTAGTGTGAGCGGAGTCCGAAATTCGTGAGATATATTTGCAAAGAAGTGAGATTTGATCTGATCAAGCTGACGAAGAGATTCCGATGACACCTTTTCCAGTTTCAGTTGATTTTTTAATTGAACACGTTTAAGCTCATACCTTCTAATAAAATATAAACCTGAAAATAATATTAATCCGTATATCGAATACGCCCACCAGTTACGCCACCAGGGAGGAAGAATAATAAGTACCAGCGAGGCACCGTTATCATTCCATAATCCGTCATTATTGGAGCCCTTTACGCGGAAGATATATTCTCCGGGAGTAAGGTTAGTAAAAGTAGCCGTATGTTTTTTGCCGGATTCTATCCAATCATTATTGAAGTTCTCAAGCTTGTATGCATAATGATTTTTTTCGGAATCGGTATAGTCTAACGCAGCAAAGTCAAATTGAATTATATTTTTTTCATAAGGCAGTATCAATGTATCTGCATGAATAATTGTTTTAACTTCGGAATCTTTGTCCCCGGTTTCCAAAGCAGAATGATTTAAGATTTTATAGCTGGATATAACTATTTGCGGAACATAAGAATTATCTTTAATATTTTTAGGAGAGAAGTAATTTAATCCGTATATCCCCCCAAAGAACATTTCACCCTTCTTAGATAGGAAATAAGCACCACTATTAAATTCGTTGCTCTGGAGGCCATCAAGTGCGTCATAATTTTTAAATGTTACGGAATTAGGATTAAACCTTGATAGTCCCTTATTTGTGCTTAACCAGAGATTTCCATTTTCATCAGGCAAAATTCCATAAACAACATTATTCGGCAGACCGTTTTCTGTTGTAAAGTGAGAGAATGTTTTATTTTCGAAGTTGAATTTGTTTAGTCCTCCGCCTGCAGTGCCAATCCAAAGAAATTTATTAGGTTCTTTAGGATCCGGCAATATTGAATAAATGAAATTATTATTTATGCTGCCGGGATTGGAATGGTCGTTTATGTATTTCAAGATTGAACCGGATTTTTCATTAAAGCAATACAAACCGTCGTTTGTTCCAATCCAAAAATTTCCTTTTAAATCCTGATATATACACTGGCGGTCTAATTCATGATTGGAAACACTTTTATGCAATTTAAAATTCTTAAACAATCCTTTTTTATTATCTATTAGTTTACAAAAATAATTTTCTGTTGCTACCCAGATATTACTATTCCGATCTTCGAAGACTCCGTAAACTTGTTTTTGGGGAAGTTTAGTAGAATCCGCCGGATTGTATTTGAAAAGTATTGAATTGCCGGTTTGAGGATCGAAGCGGAAAAGACCTTGCGGAGTTCCAAACCAGATGTCTCCTTTAACAGATTGAATCATAGACCAGGCACCTGTATTGCCGAAGTCATCGAGACTACTAGAAGAAGTTTCATAACTCTTAAGTTCTCCGGTTTTTCTATTCCAGCGATATAATACATCTGTACTTATCCAAATAAATCCCTGAATATCTTCTAAAATTGCATGAATACTAAACCCGGCAATACGCGAAGTATTATCTTTTCTCCTGATTAAAGTATGAAATCGGTTCTTGTTAGGATTATAAATATTAATTCCCGCGCCTGAAGTGCCAATCCATAGAATTCCCGTACGATCACAAAATATGCTTGGAATAGAATTATAACTAATACTAGAAGGTTCAAACGGATCATTACGAATATATTTATATAATTTAGTATTAGGGTTAAATACCATTAATTCACCGGGAGTAGCCAACCACAATTTACCATTATGATCTTTTACTATTTGAGTTATATTCCTCCGTCCGAAACGAAATATATCGTATTTATGGGGATATAATCTGTAAGTACCCGTTATCGTATTAAATTGAACCATTCCGCTGGGAGTTCCGAGCCATAACAAACCTGGCTTTGACTCATAAATTGCTCCGACTTCATTCTCTGCCGGAAAAGAAGGAGCTTTAGGATTTTTAGTAGTTATTAGAAAATGCTTAAAAGTATTTTCTTTATTATTAAATAATTCTAGGTCATTTTCAGTACCAATCCATAAATTACCTAACGAGTCTGCATACAAAGCAGAAATATTATTACTGCTTATACTTGTTTTATCATTATTACTATTTACAAAATGAGTAACTTTTAAATTAGTAACATTATTTTTAGAAAAGGATATTTTATAAAGACCGTCGCCGTTTGTACCTATCCAGATATCACCGGACGAATCTTCGACCATTGTTTTAATTCCAATACTGCCTTCTATTTCAGAATTATTCAGCCTGTAATTAATCTTACAAAAAGTTTCGTTTTCTTCTTGAGCATAATTCAATTTTCCATCTATAGTTCCAATCCAAAGTATGCCCCGGCTGTCTTCCAATAATGCAGTAATATAATTTGATGATATGGTTAATGAATCAAACGGATCATTTTGAAAGATAGTAAATGAATAACCATCATAACGGTTAAGTCCATTATTTGTGCCGAACCACATAAATCCATTTTTATCTTGTAATATAGTATAGACTGTATTATGCGATAAACCGTTATTAATAGTCAAATGCCTAAACTGAAAATCTTGCGGGTATGATTTAATGTCTGAGAAAAAGAGAACAATTAAAATCAATTTAAAAAAATTAGAATGTAATATTTTTAAATACATATAATTGTAATTTTATTTATTCTAATGGAATTATCCGCATAAGAAATATAGTTATCTTAGACCCACATTATAGAATCAACCGGAACCTGCATTGGATGGGAACCTAATATATTTTATTAATAGTTACCGGGCAAGCAAAAATTGCCGGTACTAATTGTTTAATGCAACATGTGTTATGAAGCTGCTAATTACTAAAGAAAAAATTCAATCCATAATTTGCTTTTAAAAGTTTGATTTTTATCTTTTCAACAATTTTAACTTAAAATTTACCGATGCATTCATTATCTTACTCTTATTCTTTTAGCCGAATGCTGATCCAGCGGCAGAAATCTAATCTAAAAAATCAAGAGTAAGAATATTATTGATAAAATAATTAAACTGATTTCAGCATGATTATTTATTATAAAAAATTTAAATGAAAATAAAATTCATTTTAATATTAATAGCCGTTCTAATTTCCTTTTCAGGGATCAATTGCAGTAAAAGTGAAAAGGATTTTACTATATGGATTGGCGGCTCACCGGAAGAAGTAGACTTCTGGGCAACGCTTGTTAGTAAGTTTAACAGTGAAACGGGATTTAACCTGCAGTTAATCCGCCAGCCGACTTACACCGACCAAAGAAGACAGGAACTTGTTATTTCACTGGAGGCAAAGCAGCCCGACCCGGATATGTTTTTGATGGATGTTGTCTGGC
>JBJKQP010000233.1:0-9259 GCA_046705105.1 Ignavibacteriaceae bacterium
GAACGATTGCCTAAACCTGGGCGGTGGGCAAAGTGCAATGGTTTCATTTATGCACTACTGGGCGCTTCAAATTTTTATAGACTCTGCCGAACACCTGGGAAAGAAAGATGACGTTGAAAAATATAAAGCAATTTCAACTAAAGTAAAGCAAGCCTGTGAAGACCAATTGTGGGATGGTAAATGGTATATTAGAGGATTTACTAAAAAAGGAATAAAGATTGGAACAGAAAATAGTGAGGAGGGCAAAATATTTTTGAACAGCCAAACATGGGCGGTTTATTCCGGTGTGGCGGAAGGTGAACGGGCGGTAGAATGCATGAATGCAGTAGATAAATATCTTTACTCCAAATACGGTCTTCATCTTTTATGGCCTGCCTTTTCTTCACCCGATGATGACATAGGTTATGTTACTCGTGTTTATAAAGGTATAAAGGAAAATGCTGCAATATTCAGTCATCCTAACCCCTGGGCAGTTATAGCCGAATGTAAACTTGGACGAGGAAACAGAGCAATGAAATTTTATGATTCGATATTGCCGTACAATCAGAATGATATTATTGAGATTCGCCAGGCTGAGCCGTATTCTTACTGCCAATTTATTATGGGGAAAGATCATACCGCACACGGCAGGGCAAGACACCCATGGTTAACCGGAACAGCCGGCTGGTTCTACACTGCAGCTACAAAATACATACTAGGTATTCAGCCTTCATATAAAGGATTGATTATTGATCCATGCATTCCAGCTAATTGGGATGGATTTGAAGTTACAAGGAAATGGCGCGGCGCTGTTTACAAAATAAAAGTAAAGAATCCCAAAGGTGTCGAAAAAGGTGTTAAATCTATTTTACTTAACGGAAATAAAATAGAAGGAGTCGTTCCTATTCAAAAAGAAGGAAGTACAAATGATGTTGAAGTGGTAATGGGATGATAAAGATTAAAAAATTATAAGGAAAGTTATAGTTATGAAACAATTAAAATTACTTTTAATATTCTTTTTCATTTTTCCTTTTATTATGAAAGCACAAACTAACGAAGTTGTTGCATATTGGGGAGCCGGTTCTCATCATTATTTGGTAAAGAATATTGAAACATCCGGTTCGGCAGATAAAATTTCCGTACTTATTTATGCTTTCGCCGTACCTGCACCGGACAGCGCCGGAAATATTATTGTAACATTCAGAAATCCCTACCCTGTTTATCAGCAGCCTTATACGGCAGCAATGAGTATTGACGGAATTGCAGATGATTCAACGCAGCCGTTAAGAGGTCAATTTAACCAGCTAAAAAAATTAAAGGAAAGACATCCGGGGTTAAAAATTTTATTATCAATCGGCGGCTGGAGCGGCTGTACATATTATTCGGATGCCGCACTAACTCCAAAATCTAGAGAAATATTTGTAGACAACTGTATAAATAAATTTATTCTTGGAAATTTACCGGAAGCGGATTCTGCCGGAGGTAAAGGTGTAGCTGCCGGAATCTTCGACGGATTTGATATAGATTGGGAATTCCCGGTAAGCGGAGGTCCCAAAGGGATGCATTATAATCCAAATGACAAAGAGAATTATACCAGCCTCATGAAGTTATTCAGACAAAAGCTGGATTCTGTTAAACAGGGATTACTACTAACCGCTGCTGTTCCTGCTGATAAACCTAACATTAACAATATAAATATTCCTAATGTTAAGAAGTATCTAAATTGGTTTAACGTAATGACGTATGACTTTCACGGAAGCTGGAATAATGTAACTGCACATCATACCAACCTGCTCTCTTCCCCAAACGATACAACGGATAACGGTGCAAAACTATCACTTGATAAATCCGTAAAATATTTTATGGATTCTTTAGGTGTAAAAAGTAACAAGATTGTTCCGGGTGTTGCATTTTACGGAAAAGCATGGGCGGATGTTGATTCGATTAACCATGGTTTATATCAGCCGGGAGTTGATACCGGCAGAGTACTGAACTGGGGACAGGGTAATTATTCTAGTATAGGTTCGCTATTGTCTGAGGGATTTAAATATTACTGGGACAGCCTGGCTATGGCCCCATGGCTTTACAACAAGGAGAAAAAAATATTCTTCACCTTTGATGATCCGAAGTCTGTTTCATTAAAAACTCATTATGTTGATGCATACAACTTAGGCGGTATAATGTGCTGGCAAATAAGCGGTGATGATTCCACAGGGACTTTAATAAACACAATGTATACAGGTAATATGCCTGATATAAAAATTGAAAATCCTAAATTAGGTGCCAGTTCTCCATCAATAAAAATTATTACTCCGGAAGAAGGAAATAACGTTGCGGCAGGTTCGAATGTAATAATTAATACCTATGTAACGGATGATAACAGTAAAGTTGTTAAAGTTGAATTTTACGGTGACGGTATTTCAATCGGCTATTGCACTAAAGCGCCTTTTGATTGGGTTTGGTTTAATATCCCGGCAGGTGTCCATACATTAATGGCAATAGCAACTGATGGCTACGGGAATAAAAATGTATCCGAAGATATAACGGTTGTTGCGAAGAAGAAAAATTAGAATTTGAAAACGACATTTTAATATTTAAACCTTTTCGTCTTCAAAAACAAAGACGAAATTATTTGCAGTTCTTTTTCAATAATTTCTTTTTTCTTATCCTGAATACAGCGGCAGGTTTTTACTTCTTTTCCTGCCGCTGTTTATTTTAAAAGCTTATTTATTAATTGAAATTTCACTTTCCTTATCAACAAGCTTTCCGTTGGTGTTAACCGAACGCTCGCTTAAACCGGAAGTGTTATTTTTCCCTTTTTGACTGTCAGATTTTCCGTTCCTGCTTTTTATAAATTCGTTCTGCCAGATAACTTCAGACATTGAATTAAACTTATTATTGTATTCAACCAGCCCCTTGTAATAAAGCGGATCTTTTATTGCTTCGGCAGCATCTGTGTCAATTGGAATAGGTTTAGTTTCTTCAAGATGTTTGCGCGTAAATTCATAATGATCTCTTATGCCGCACGGAGCGATCATATTTTTAACATTTTTGCCGGTTTTCTCAAAACCGTAATCTCGCTGCCATTTACGTATACCAACCATAAGATCGGATTTTAACGCCTCATTCAGGTTACCTCCGTTAGCATAAATATCTTTAATATTAATTTTTGAATAAGGATAAAATACGCAAGGTGTAACATTGCCGTTCCATTCAACATAAATATATCCTCCCTGTCTTCCTCCGGCCAGGCATCCTTCTGAAAAAACTCCTCCGTTCCAGAAGTCGGGTAAGAAAACATGCTTATCATGAATAATATGTTTTTCCTGTTCAAACATCCATTTTCTCTGTTCCGGTGTTACCATCAAATCAAGACTTTGATGCCTGCCTATAGGCATGTACTGGAATATCCAGCCGTAAACAGCACCTTGTTTTTCAAAGTAGAAATCAACGAATTCATCCGAAATTATCTCCTCCGCATTTTCCCTTGTTGCCGTTACCGAAACTCCGAAAGGCACTCCTACTTCTCTTAAGTTAGCCATTGCGTTTAAGATTTTATTATATACTCCCTTTCCGCGTCTCTCATCGGTTTCTTTTTCAAAACCTTCAACAGAAATTGCCGGAGTAAGGTTGCCTACTTCAGCCATTTGCTTAGCCATGTCTTTATTAATTAAAGTACCATTTGTGTACATTAAAAAATAATTATCAGGATGAGCGCGGCATAAGTCTATAATGCTTTTACCTTCCGACCTCCACATTAGAGGTTCCCCGCCGGAAATTACCGTAAAGAATGAACTCCAAAGATGTGTTTTTTCGCTTACTATTCTATCAACAGTTTTATAATCGAGTTTTTCAGAAGCTACGGCACCGCTACCGGCATAGCATCCTGTGCACTGCAAATTACATTTTTTGCCCGGGCTTATTGTAATAAATCCCGGTGGTTTCTGTCCGAACTCCTTAATAAATTCCTGCTGTATTTCTTTATGGCTTTCCAGCATAACATCTCCGACAAATATGTTAAGAATTTTTTTCCTAACTTGAGGTGAGATATTTTTATTAGTTAAAGCTCTCTCGACAGTAACTACTAAATTGGATAATATTGCATACCTTTCGTACCTAATGTTTTTGGTATACAAATTATCCTTCTCTACTACAACTTTATAAATAAATTCCTTCGCACGTTTGGTAGCATATTTCCTTAAAAAATTATTTCCAAGAACAAAATTTAAAACATGCGGAACTGCTTTTTTGAATCGGCGTTTTATACTTTGCATTGCATACCTCCTGTCTTTTTTTAATCACGACGGCTATTAATTTATTTTCATTTAAAGTTTATATAATTAAAATATCATCGCCACTTATTCATTGCTTTTTCAAAATCATTAGTATACCCTGTATGAGCTGTTAGAAGCAATTCAATATCCTTAAATTTTGCAAGATTTTTAATTGATTCTCCCTGCTGTGATTTATTCATTTGAATAAAACCCCGGTCCATTACTGCTTGACCGTTTTTAATATTTAATATATCCCCGGCAAACAAAAATTTATTGTTTATCAGAAAAGACATCGAGCCGGGAGTATGTCCGGGTGTACTAATACATTTTACATTGATACCTCCTATATTTAATTCTTCACCGTCTTTTAAATAGTTTATTTTACATTCCGGTTTTTTATTGTGGATTAGTTTAAAAAATCTTGCCGTTGTACCGTTTATCATTTGCTCTTCCTCTTTAGACATAAATACTTTAGCTTTTTGAAAAAGTTTTATACCTCCCGTATGATCTCTATCCGAATGAGTTAACAATACAGTATTAACTGAAACGGGATCGATTTTAATATTATCAAATGCTTTTTGAAGATCCTTGGTATTTAGCCCGGCATCTATACATATGGTATTTGAATTATCATTGTATACATACATGCTTACAAAACCGAGATTTATTCTTATAATGTTTTTATTAACCTCTTCAATCAATATTTTTTTCTTCGGCATTTTACTACAATAGTAATATTCTTTTAATAATTAAAAACAATCTTCAAGGCTTTTAATATTTGGAAAATCTTTCTTAAATCCGGCCTTCCGTAATGTCCTTTATTGAATATTTCCCTAAATATTCTTTTAGGCTGCTTATAAAAATTAGTATATGCTTTTAACAACATTTTTTCCAGTTCCAAGGGCTCAAGATACTCCGGTTTAAAAACGGAATGCATAGCATCATACTTATCCCAATCCTTTGTAATTAATTTCGGTTTGATTTCGTTCCATAAACCGGTACCGGGATAAGGTGTTAATATTGAAAATTGCGCAATACCGGGATTAATATATTTCGCAAATTCTATAGTTCGTTTTACATCATCAATGGTTTCAGAAGGTTCCCCCATCAGAAAAGCCCCCCAGGTTTCTATTCCGTTTACTTTTAACAATTCAACTGCCTTTAATGAAACATCGGTTGATGCTTTGCCGCCCTTTTTATATGCCTTTAATATTCTTTCATTGGGACTCTCAATCCCCAAAAACATTTGACGAACGCCGCCTTTAGCCATTATTTCCGCTGTTTCCGGATTTTTTAAAAGATGGTCTCCCCTTCCCATAACCCAACGAACTATGGGTAATCCGTGTTTATCAATTTCTTCAAATAATTGTTTAAGTCTTTCGTTATTGAAATTAATTATGTCGTCAACAATAATAATTTTTTCCGCGTTATATTTATTCACTAAATTTTCAATTTCTCTAACCGTATTTTCAACAGACCTTGCACGAAACCTTCTGCCTGCTATTACGCCGACATCACAAAAGTTACAATTATAAGGGCAGCCTCTTGAAGTAATAAGAGGAAATTCGGGAGATTCTTTCGAACCGGATTTTCTGCTGCCGTTGTATAACCAATTTGCTTCACGCATTGGAAACGGTATTTTATTAAGATCTTTAATAAACGGCCTGGGAGGGTTATGGATAATTCTTCCCGATTCTTTATCTACCCAAGAAATTCCCAAAACTTTTCCGGGATCAAAATCTTTTTTGTTTTTTAAACCTTCCAGCAATTCAACCGAAGTTTCTTCTCCTTCCGAACGGACCACATAATCAACATATCCGCTTTTCAGTGTTTCTTCCGGTCTGCTTGTGGGATGAGGGCCCCCCATTATAACAATCTTTCCGAGTTCCTTTGCTGCTTTTGCTGCTTTAATACCGGAGTTGAATTGTATAGTATTACAAGAAATTCCTACTATATCCGAATAGCTAAGGTCAGGTAAAGTAAATGGATTTTCCAATAAATCAATTTGAACCTCATGACCTGCTTCTTTTAAAGCTGCACCAATGTATGAAATGCCGAGAGGCTGCATTTTAACGCCGCTTAATTCGAAAATCGCCCCTCTGTATGGAGAAATTAACTGTACTTTCATTTCAACATCCTCTTTAATCTTACGTTAACTTTACACATTCATTATTTCTAAACATGAATTCCATATCCAATTGTTATATATAAGGCTCCCGTATTATTTGAACCGTCTGATTTATTTGATTCTACGGGAATAAATCCATAGGATCCGCGAATATCAAAATTCAATTGATCCGAACCGATATTTATATTTACACCTATCCCTCCCGTAATACCTAAGTCCAGTTTATTTATGCTTGAAGTAACATTGCTTTCATTATTAAAGTTTTGCGGAGGAACAATAAGACCGTAAATAGATAACGGCTTCCTTCCTGTTTGATCAAAATAAATCTGGCTATATCCGCTTGTTTTGGTTTCGGCATTTAGCAAAATTCCAACATACGGACCGGCATCAATATATTCAGCCATACCTTTGTTTCCTCCGTTAAAAGTATAACCTGCAAGTATTGGGATCTCCAGATAATTGAGTATCGTTTCATTATTAAAATTTGCATATAAGTTTGTATTTGGCGGAAGCGGGAAACCTGAAAGATTATCTGATGAAATAGCCTGCATTCCGTTCCGCTGACCGCCCTGTCCCGAAAACAATAACTCAGCCTCTAAAGAAAATTCAGGATTAAATTTATAATTAATAAACGCACCAAAATTGGGTGCCAGCCTTGAAGAATATCCCGAACTTTGAGGTGTACCACCTCCTTTTAACTCCGGTATTCCTATTCCGCCTCTTATACCTAATATAACCGGCTGAGAGTATAGTTGATCACGAATTGAAGATAATATGGTTATCAAAATTAAAAAAAATACAAATCTAATGGTACTGTATTTCATATCGTTACCTTAATATTTTAATTATTAGACTGAACATACGTTTAATAAAATCATTAACTGTTATTTCCGGTTTGTTATAAAACACTTCAACATTCAACGCAATCGGAATACTCATATAAATAATTGCAAATTCCTTAACATTTTTAATTTTTTTCCACTTACCTTCCTTAATTCCGCCATTTATAATTTTTGTTATTAAAGCTTCATGCTCTACAAGAATGGAATTTAATCTCTTCTTCAATTCTTTGTCGTTTAAGTGGGCAGCTTCTGAAAACAGCAGTATTGAAATGCCTTTGTTATTAATAAGATAACTTATATGACAGCTTAAATATCTGAAAAGCTTTTCTTCAGCCGGAAGTTTGCTGTTTGCAATAGTCTTAAGCTCAGACATAAGCTCAGTTTTAACATCATCCATTATGCTTATAATTATTGCTCGTTTCGATGAGAAATGCCGGAAAATAGCTCCCTCGGTAATTCCGACTGTCTTAGCAAGGTTCTTTATTGAAAGGTTATGCAGCCCTTCTTTTGCAATTACCTTCAATACCGCTTTTTTGATCTGAACACGTCTTTTTTCTGTCGATTCCCGCTTCATAGTAAGTAAACATTTATTTACTAAAAAGGTAACAATAATTACTATTTTTGTCAATAGATAATTATTTAAAGAATCTTTTTGGTGATGCTTTATACAAGCCTAAAAATGAAAGGGCTGGTACGTTGTTAGTTTTAAGATAATAATTTTCACTTTATCCGTTATAACCGGTGCAATTCTTAATATCTTTTTAAATCCGATGGTTGTGCCGTTTGCAATTCAAACCCATTGATCAACATTTAGATGTTTCGGATTAAATAACTTCGGGCTTTCATTACCGTATCCCCATTCTTTATTTGTAAAGGTATTCATATTAAAATGAATAAACCCTATTAAGCCCATTCCCTGGTATTCAATTTGAGCTTTTGTGGGAATCACTTTGTTCGGCGTAATATCCGGCCGGCATATTCCATAATTATAAAAGAACAAAAATGAAAGAAGAAGTATGATTTGAAATCTATGCATTTGCAAGATTGTTTTATTGTAATAAATTGTTTTTTTGCTTAATTGCTATATTGTTAAATAAGCACAAGCAATATAATATGTAAAATTAATATTACACTTAATTTATTATCTATTTGTTTTTAAGGTAACATATCTTTTTAACATTAAAAAAATAGAAAAGTAAATTGACAGAATACCCAGCATAAATATATACCAGACAAAATGTTTAGCGAAATAATTTGATGTTATGTTCTTAAATCCGTTTAGGGGTGATGTAAATACGAAATTGTATAAATATCTTGAAATTATAATCCCGGCATAATCCCACATAAACGAAATAAAAACTAATGCCGCACCAAGATAAATCAAAAGCCACTCGGCGCCTTTTACTTTAAAATTATTAATCTTATTCTGTATAAATAAGATTACAAGAGAAAGGATAATCATCGTTACCGAAGAAATTATTGGAGCAAGAACGGGACTTATCCACGGAAAAGGAATTAGGAAAAGTATATCCCAAGTAAAAAATGAAGACGGCCAATTTATAATTAATTTTAGACCGGCATAGTATGATAAATCCCAAACTGCAAAGCAGAAAAGGAAATACGAAAAGGCTTGTAGTTTGTTTTTCCCTGCAATATATGCTATTGATACAAGCATAACAAGCGTACAAAACTCGCGCAGCATTTCAATTTTAATAATTGGACCCGGATTAATTTGCAGCGGGAATTTAATCCCTGTAGAATGAAATATTTTTCTCAAATACACTACTACAATAGCTTCCAGAATACCCATAGCAATAGCGAAAATCAATGCAAGCAGAAGTGTTCTTTTGGTGGATTTCAATTTTAAACCTTGTTTACTTTATCATTGCTTACATATTTAATAATTTCGGCTTTTTCAATAGTAATCAAACCACCGCAGTTTGCTTTCTCAAAAATTTCATGAACAACCGGAAGGAATTTTTCAATTTTATCTTCTTCATCTACAATTTCAATTACAATAGGCATATCTTCCGATA
>JBJKQP010000234.1:0-2898 GCA_046705105.1 Ignavibacteriaceae bacterium
CCGTATGCAAAAATGAAAAACAAAGATGGTTATGTCGTTCCGGTTAACTTTAATACTGTAACTGCAGCTGCAGCAGGTGCTTCCAAAAATATGCCGGCGGACTTGTGTCCAATTATTACAAACGCTCCTGGTAAGGATGCATTTCCTATTTGCGGTTTTTCGTGGGTAGTTGTTCCAAGACAAATTAAAGATAAAACTAAAGCTGATGCTTTAATTAAGTTTTTAAAATGGGCTGTTACAAAAGGTCAATCCGATGCAGAGAAACTTTATTATTCTCCGCTTCCCAAATCAGTTCAAAAATTAGACCTGGCTCAAATTGATAAGATAAACCATTAAGTCGTAGGTTATATAATTTTTTGCCTTCGACTTGTATTTAGCTTAAAAGATTATAGTAGTATTTATGGTAATGTTTAAAAGATCAGCCCCGGAAGTTAGCGGGGCTGAAACTGTAGTAAATGTTCAGGAGTTTTTAAGAAAGAAAAAAGAAGGCAAAAATAACAGCTTCTTAAAAAAGCTTTTAAAAAATAAAAATCTCGGGGACGTTTTTTTTGAAAGACTAACTCTGTTTTTTGCAGTGCTGG
This sequence comes from Ignavibacteriaceae bacterium, assembly GCA_046705105.1. GTDB lineage: Bacteria > Bacteroidota > Ignavibacteria > Ignavibacteriales > Ignavibacteriaceae > FEN-1297. The sequence continues at coordinate 582 of JBJKQP010000234.1, forward strand.
TCTTTCTTTTAGTTTTACTGATGGTATGGGAAATGTACTCCAATTCCCTAATTTCCATCAAAAAAATAGGCTGGCATTTTCTAATCGGCCAAACTTGGGACCCCGTATTAAGACAAATATTCGGCGCACTCCCGGCAATCTTCGGAACATTATTATCATCTTTTCTAGCTCTGCTTATTGCTGTTCCCCTCGGGATAAGTGTTGCAGTGTTTTTATCCGAACTTTCCCCGGATTGGCTGGAAAAACCTTTGTCATTTTTAACAGAGCTGCTGGCAGGCATTCCAAGCGTTATTTACGGTTTATGGGGAATATTTGTTCTTGTACCTTGGCTTCAGCAGACTGTTGAGCCTTTTCTGCAGAATGAATTTCCTAATTCTCCTTTTTTCCAGGGAGCTCCATACGGCTACGGCATGCTGGCTGCTGCTCTTATTCTTTCAATTATGGTTCTTCCCATAATTGCTTCCATTTCCCGGGATGTTTTAAGATCCGTTCCTTCAAGTCAAAGAGAAGCTGCATATGCTCTTGGAGCTACCAGATGGGAAGTTACCAAAATTGTTTTGGGTAACGCAAAAACCGGTCTGCTTGGTGCGGTTATGTTAGGTTTAGGTAGAGCTATCGGAGAAACCATGGCGGTTACAATGGTAATAGGAAATCGTCCTGAAATTTCTGCTTCATTATTCAGTCCTGCGTATACTATGGCAAGTGTACTTGCTAATGAATTTACCGAGGCAACATCTAATTTATATCTTGGTGCTTTAATTGAACTCGGGCTTGTATTATTTATCATTACAATTATTATTAATATAATGGCACGTTTGCTGGTGTGGGGAGTTGATAGAAAATGGAAGTGAAACAAAAACATAAGAACTTTACTTTTTATAGGAGGAAATCAACCAACGTTGTAATGCTTTCTGTTTCATTTATTTCTGCTATCCTAACAATTATGCCGTTAGTATTGGTATTTTATTATACAATAGCTAAGGGAATAACTTATCTTAATTTAAATTTTTTTACAAAACTTCCTACACCGGTTGATGTGCCCGGCGGCGGAATGGTTAATGCTATTGTCGGAACATTAATTTTAATAGGAATAGGCGGTGCTATTGGCATACCTATAGGAATTTTCGCAGGAACTTACCTTGCAGAATTCGGGAAAAATAAATTTGCATCTTTAGTCCGCTTTCTTTCGGATGTTCTAAGCGGAGTTCCTTCCATTGTAGTTGGTATTGTTGCCTGGACGCTTGTTGTAGTTCCGATGCGGGGATTTTCTGCTCTTGCAGGCGGTATTGCTTTGGCTATTTTAATGATTCCAACAATTACTCGTACTACTGAAGAAATGATAAAATTAGTTCCGGATTCTTACCGTGAAGCAGGACTTGCTCTTGGTATTCCCAGATGGAAAACGACTTTAAGGATTGTTTTAAAAACCGCTTCCAAGGGTATTGCAACAGGAGTTTTATTGGGACTTGCAAGAGCAGCCGGTGAAACGGCGCCGCTTCTTTTTACTGCTCTCGGAAACCGTTTTTGGTCTACCAATATATTTGAGCCCATTGCCTCTTTAACGGTTTATATTTACGAATATGCAAAATCTCCCTTCAAAAGCTGGAACGATCAAGCATGGACAGCAGCTTTAGTTCTTATTATTTTAATTTCCCTGTTAAGTTTAATATTTAGAATTATAACTCGTCAAAAATATAAAAATCAAACTTAGGACAATGTTGGTAAAAAAGATGAGTAAATATGAAAACTGATGTGATGAATGACGAAACTTTAATTAAACCTTTAGTGAAAAAGGAAGATAGGATTATTAGTACTATCAATGAAATAAAAATTTCTGTAAAAAACCTTCGGGCTTCTTTTGGAAAAACCGAAGTACTTCATGATGTTAATATTGAAATTCCTGAAAAGAAAGTTGTTGCTATAATTGGACCTTCCGGCTGCGGTAAGTCTACGTTTTTAAGGTGTATCAACCGGATGCATGAAGTTGTAGGCGGTACAATAACCGGCAACATTTTAATTGATGGAAAAGATATTATGAAAGATGATCCTGTTTATTTAAGAAGAAGAGTTGGGATGGTTTTTCAGAAACCTAATCCATTTCCGACTATGTCTATTTTTAATAATGTTGTTGCCGGTTTAAAGATGAACGGTTTTCGAAATAAAAAGGTTTTAAAACAAATAGTTGAGAAGAGTTTAAAGCAGGCAGCTTTATGGAATGAGGTAAAAGACAACCTGAATGATTCGGGTGCGAATATTTCCGGCGGCCAGCAGCAGAGACTTTGTATTGCCCGGACAATTGCAATAAATCCTGAAATTA
>JBJKQP010000235.1:0-4898 GCA_046705105.1 Ignavibacteriaceae bacterium
TAACTTATAAAGTACTGGATAAGTTAAAAACAAATTAAGTGGTGCCCTACTTAAGGCCGGTTTTATGTGAAAAAATCCATTATTGGGGTGAATTGCGTTAAGTAATTAATAACTTATATTACAAAAGAATTTCTTAATCTTGTTCGTAATCATGTCCTATTTTTAATACGATTAAGAGCAAGATAAAGATTAGGATAAAGATATCCGCAAAAGATGATTTAATAATTTGGCAAAACTTATTTCCTTCTATTTTTTTTTTACTTAATTATTATTAGGATATGGTAAAACAATTTTAAACACGCTGCCTACTTCTTCTTTGCTTTCTACAATTATATCTCCGCCCATATTTCTTATTATTCCGTAGCTAACCCACAGACCCAGTCCTATTCCTTTTCCTACCTGCTTTGTGGAATAGAAGGGTTCAAAAATTTTATTAATTTTTTCAGCAGGAATCCCGGTGCCTGAATCTTGTACTATAATTTCCGCGTGCTCTTCAAATTTTTTAGTTTGTATAACTATCTTGCCTGCATCGTTGCCTATCGCATCGGATGCATTTAATAATAAATTAACAAATACCTGTATTATTTGATCGGACGGGAATTTTAAATCCCGAATATTTTGATCTAAGGTAAGTACATATTGTATCTTACTTTTATCCTTTCCGATTTTAATCATATTTACTGCTTTAATTAAGGCCTTGTTAATTTCAACTGTTCTACCGCTGTTTAATGCCGGACGAGAGAAATCAACTAATTGGCGAATAATATTTGATATCCTGTTTATCTGGTTTTTAACAAGTTCCAGCTTCTCAATTATTATTTTATCATTTGTCGTTTTTTGTATTAATTGAGTGATAGATGATATTGAAGTCAGCGGGTTTCCAATTTCGTGTGCGATACCTGCGGTTAACGTACCCAAACTTCCTAGCCTTTGAATACATTCAAGATGGTTTTTAATAACGTTATTATTTTTTATTTCATTATGTACTGCTAAAAATCCTGCTGTGGAACCGTTATTGTCTATTATGGGAGAAATAATAGAATCCGCATAAAACGGTGTACCGTTCTTTCTTTTGTTTTCTAATTGTCCCGCCCATACTTTACCGGATAATATTTTCCGCCATACTTTTTCCCAAAATTCCTTGGTGAGTTTGTTGCTGCCTAAAATTTTCGGATTAAGTCCGAGCAATTCATTTTTAGAGTATCCGCTGGCTTTTTCAAAAGCAGGGTTTACATAAATCATTATTCCGTTTGCATCTGTTATCTGAATCGGGTTTGCCGCAAAATGTAAAGCGTTCGAAAATCTTAACAGTTCGAGCTTTTCATTTTTATAACCTGTAATATCGTTAATTATTAGGATAGTAACGGAATTACTTCCGGTTTCTACTTTTGCTGCATGAAGATTTACTTCAATTTCACTTTTGTCTGTTAATGATATTTTTATATCATTCAACTCGGCTTCACCGTTTATAATTAAAGAGTTAAAGAATGAGTTCCATACATCGCTTTTTAATACGGTTTTAATTTGTCTGCTCTTTAAAGAATCCGGCTCAAGCTTTAATTTATCGGCGGCAGCTTTATTTGCCGAAACAATTTCAAGAGTGTCATTTAAAACGAAAACCATTTCTTTTATTAAATCGAAGGCCACGCTAAAATTAAAAATTGTTTCCAACATTTTTGTAACTCAAATAATAAGGATTGATAACACAATATTTCTCAAAAAATTTTGATAACTACTATTAATTTCAATTAAACCGGAAGATTGTAAAGCTAGACACGATTAAGAATAATTAAACCGGCGTATATAGATAGTTCACTTAACCAACAACTAATCTATGAAGGAGGTAATACGCCGGCTTAATAAAAAACTCTTAATTAAGTATCGGGCTGAAGTTTCAGCCCGGTATTAAGAACATCTTCCAAAATTTCAATGAGCAATAATTTTGATCAAAAACACTTTAGAAAGCCACAGAAAACTGGGTTGTAAAGCCATGAAACCTGGTGTTATAGGCATAAGGTGAACCAACGGGGAAATTTTTGTATTGCTGATTTACGTACTCGAGTTTAAGCAGCATTTTCTTTGTAACCCAAAGGCCAGCCCCAACCTGAACTCTGTTTGCACTTACAGGATTAGCACTTACATCAACACCTTTATACATACCTGAAGTAGCGGCACTATATCTTGCGGCTACATATAAAGCCGGGAAAATGTAGTAAGTAATATCTCCGCCGTAATATGCCCAGCTTTCCTGCGGTGTTCCAGGCGCACTGCCGTTTATGTCGGAATCTTTTGTATAACCGTACATACCGAATATTTTAACGGGCAGCATATTATAAAAGCCGTCAAATTGATAGGCTGTTACATTTTGACCTGCTGCCGGGGCTATATCGCCTGCTTCCGGGTTATCATTGAATAGACCCGAATACTGGCTGCCGCTTCTGTTGCCCGCATACAAGTCTGTTGTGGAACCGCCTGAAGGGTAACCTGTTCCGTTGTTTGCCTGATTAGAGCGATAAATAGAAGCAGCCAAATCAAATTCATTATCCATATTAAGCCAAACTTTTGCATTAACTTCATTACCTCTGCCGGGAGTAAAGTCGCCGGTTGTTGTTCCGTCTCCGAAGGCAATCAATGCATTCAGCAAACCAGGCTTCGTTTTTAATTCTACTGATGGTTCGACGTCGTTAGCATCAACAATATAGTTGCCGATTAACGGGTTACGCTGAACATCGGCATTGTCTGATCTTATCTCCCACCATAAACCGTAGTCAACAGGAATAAATCCTGCCTTTAAGGTTACGTACTTAAAGAAATTATTATTTAGTCCCAGTACGTCTGATGACCACGGCAGTCTGGAAATTGTTATATAACCTTCGTCATCGTACCATTGTCCAACATGATGGTTGCTGCTTAAAAAAGCGTTAAAGAAAACGTCAATTCCGTCAGCAATGTGAGCTGAAAAATTTAAGTTACCTCTTGCGTTTTGAAAACCCCAGGGAATATGGGGAAGGTTGTGTAAATCGTTATCTTCCGTTAAAAACTGAACAGCGCCGGATGAAACCCCTGATATTTTTAATAGTGGTTTTGAATTACTTGTATCATTATTATTTTGTGCATTAATATTAACCGATAAAAAAAGCAGAGCAAATATTGAAACAAATAAAACGCTAAGTCTTTTCATTATTTATTCTCCTATGTCTAAAATTCTTTTGAATAATTTCTCCATGTTACTTCAGTATTCGGACTGACTGTAACGTTTGCCCTGATATTTCCAATAAGAGTGCCAACAATAAAATCCAAATTTTTTATTGATTATTGCGTTAATTAAGAAGGGATATATAAAATAATCGGAGTCTTACGGTAGCTGTTTGATAAAATGAAAGCGAATTCATCATGCAGTTATGCAAGTGCCGGAAAATACAAATCGTGCAGAACTGCAACATTATATGAAATTTTATCACTTATATTTCATCTAAAGGAATAGATAAACATTATGATTGAACGGCACGCTTATTGAACTTCTTTAAACATGAAAAATTGTTCATACGGATAATTGAAAGGTAAGATAAAATGAAACTTATTAATAAAATAATTGTTATTATATTTTTAACGGCAGGATTTTATATTAGTGCCAGTGCCCAGGCTACCCTTCAAGTAAAATATAATATTTTACCTCAAAGTAAAATAGTTTTAGACGGTACTTCTACACTGCATAGTTTCAAAGTAAAGGCAAAAATAATTAAAGGCTATTTGGTAATTAATAAAGAAGACGATTCCGTTAAGGATCCTCTGGAAAAAATTACCGAAATGAAAGTGATTATACCGGTTAAGAAACTGGATACAAAAGAAAGTTCAATGAATGATAATATGGATAAGGCTCTTAAAGCGGATAAAGCACCGGATATTACATATCAATTAACTTCAATAGACAGCGGAAGTATTTCTGCAACCCCCGGCGACTCTTCCAAACTGGAAACTACGGGAACATTAACAATTGCCGGAGTAAGCAAGCAGATTAAAATGCCGGTTAACGGCTATCGCACAAAAGACGGTCTTATTCATTTCGACGGTACTAAGGTAATTAAAATGACTGATTATGGTGTAAAACCTCCGACTATGTTTTTCGGTGTTGTTAAAGTAGGAGATAAAATTGCGGTTAATTTCAATATTGTGCTTTCGGAGAAATCAATATAATTGAAAAAGTGAGACAGAACATAATGAGTTTTGTAGATCAAATATTGTTTAAGAAAAATTTTGTATTATACTTTAGCAGGTCCGAAGAATTTAATATCATCAAAAGACTTGTTAAAAATACCGGGAAGAAGATGAGGCTGAATTCTTATTTCATAATGCTGATTGTTCCTTTAATTATTGTTTTGTCCGCATGCGGTAATATATGGGCGCAGGGTAACAGCGATGTTTATTATATAACAGCACCTTCGAGTAAGTTATGGATAGACGGAACCTCCAACATCGACAGCTTTACCTGCAAATCGCAGCTTGTTAACGGTTATGCGGAAATAGCAAATCTGCCTGACACGGATAAGGCCTCTTACAATGATGATAAAGTTGTAGTTTCAGTGCCTGTAAAAAGCTTAGACTGCGGAAACGGCTTGATGAACGATGATATGTTTAATGCAATGAAAGCAGATAAGTATCCCGAAATTCAATATGAACTGCTGAATGCCCATCTTTCTTCCCATCCCGATTCTTCCGGTTGGTTTATCTTGGATACCAAAGGTAATTTATCCATTGCAGGCAGAAAAAATAAAGTTATTATAAAAATCAAAGTTAAGCAGCTTGCAGACGGCAAGTACAGATTGGTAGGCAGCAAATCTCTTTCTATGCTGGATTACGGAATTATTCCTCCGTCTCATTTCTTCGGATTAATTAGAGCC
>JBJKQP010000236.1:0-7363 GCA_046705105.1 Ignavibacteriaceae bacterium
CTTGCAATGATAGGTAAAGGCCGGGTTCAATTAGTTAAAGATGTTATTGCCGATGAAGCATCAAGTACTAAAATAATTCCGGCATCTTCAGGTTTAAAAAAGTTCGGACTTAAACCTGTCTCGCTTCAGGCGAAGGAAGGACTGGCATTAATTAACGGCACACAAATGATGACTTCGTTTGCTGCATTCATTTCCATCCGTGCAAAAAAATTGAATAAGATAGCCGATATTTCGGCGTCTCTAACTCATGAGGCATTAAGAGCTACCGACAAAGCTTTCGATCCAAAGCTTCATCGTTTGCGCCCTTTCCCTGGACAAATTACAACCGCAAAAAATGTTCTTGCATTAATAAAGAACAGCAAAATTAGAAAATCTCATTTAACCGGCGATACAAGGGTACAGGATGCATATTCGATAAGATGCGTACCGCAAATACACGGCGCATCAAGAGATGCAATTGATTATGTTATATCCCGTGTTAAAATCGAAATAAATTCGGTTAACGATAATCCGATTATTTTTCCCGATACCGAAGAACATATAGAAGGCGGTAACTTCCATGGCCAATCTATGGCACTTGCAATGGATTTTATGTCTATTGCTTTATCCGAACTTGCAAATGTATCCGAGCGGAGAATTGAAAGAATGGTTAACGGGGCTTTAAGCGGCCTGCCGCGATTTCTTGCTAATAACGGCGGCTTAAATTCCGGTTTGATGATTGCTCAGTATACTGCCGCAAGCCTTGTCTCCGAGAATAAAGTACTTTCACATCCGGCAAGTGTGGATTCTATTCCTACGTCTGCAAACCAGGAGGATCACAACTCAATGGGTTCAATTGCTGCACAGAAATGTTTTCGCATAATGCATAACCTGGAAAATGTTTTAGCCATTGAACTAATGACGGCTGCACAGGCACTTGAATTCTTAAAACCAAATCAACCCGGGACAGGAACCTCGATTGTCTATAATGAAATAAGAAAAGCTATTAAGCCTCTGGATGATGACCGGCTTCTGTTTGAAGATATAAATAAGGTAGCGGAATTAATTAAAGATGATGTTATTTTAAATGCTGTGGAAAGGGAAGTAAAGCTGAATTAGCTATATAAAAAACTTTCATTGATATAATGCATTGATTTTTCTATATTCCTAAGAAAAATATTTATATACATGTTAGGATATTTTTAATGACTTCAAAAAATAAAATATTGATGGAGAAGGCAAAGAAAATGGCAGGTGTTAATGATGAAGAATATATTATTTCCAAGGCCTTAAAATTATTTGTTGATAAATTTGAGCATCCAAATAAACGGAATAAATCTTTTTATGAATTATCTAAAGATATTGCCGGTTGTATTGAGGGGCCGAAGGATTTAAGTTCTAATAAAAAATATTTGGAGAACTTTGGATGTGAATGATAACATTATTGATACAGGTGTTATTATTGCGTACCTAAACCGGAAAGATACATACCACAATTGGGCAGTTGAAAATTTAAAAAAATTATTACCTCCTTTAATTACATGTGAAGCAGTTATAGCCGAAACCTCATTTCTATTAAGAAAATTTAATAAAGGGAATCATCTTTTATTTCAATTAATTAAAGACCATTTATTGGAGATAAGATTTAGCTTGCAAGAACAATCGGAAAAAATCAGTTTTTTACTAAAGCAATATTCCGATGTTCCAATATCATTAGCTGACGCTTGTCTAGTTAGAATGTCGGAGATCTATGTCAATTCGAAAATTATTACTATAGATTCCGACTTTAATATCTATAGAAAGAATAAAAACAAAATAATACCTTTAATTATACCTTAATTTATATTTAAGATCTTTTTATGAACATTGTTTTCCTAATTATCGGACTTTTAATCGGCACAGTTGCCGCTTATTTTATTGCGAAGTTAAGGTTTGAAAGTAAAAGGGGATTATCTCCCGCTGAAGTTGACGACCTTAAAAATCAAATCTCTTCCCTTTCCTTGGAAAATGCTAAGGTGTCTGAGAAAAATAAAATTTTAGACGAAAGCTTAAAACAGGCAAACCTTGAATTGACCGGAGAAAGGAATAAAGTTATTCAGTTAAATTCCTCGCTCTCTTCGATTAAATCGGATTACGGCAATCTTCAGAATAAGTTAACCGAACAGAAATCCGAGATAGAACAACTGCAGGAAAAATTTACCAAGGAGTTTGAGAACCTTGCAAATAAAATTCTGGAAGAAAAAAGCAGCAAGTTTACTATTCAGAACAAAGAAAACCTTGATCAAATATTAAAGCCGTTAAGTGAGAAGATAAAGGATTTTGAAAAAAAGGTGGAAGACGTTTATGTTTCCGATTCCAAAGAAAGAGCGGGTTTAATTCAGCAGATAAAAACATTGCATGAACTTAACCAGCAGATGAGCAAAGATGCTACCAATTTAACGAATGCGCTTAAAGGACAAAGTAAGACTCAAGGAAACTGGGGTGAGTTTATTCTTGAAAGTATACTTGAAAAATCCGGGCTTGTTAAAGGGCGCGAATACCTTGTACAGGAAAGTATAACTACAGAAAGCGGTAAACGATTTCAGCCGGATGTTCTTGTAAACCTGCCCGAAAACAAGACTATTGTTATTGATTCAAAAGTATCGCTGGTTGCGTATGAAAAGTATTCTTCTGCAGAAGATGATGAAGAGCGAAATGTCGCTCTTCGAGATCATATGTATTCCTTAAAAAATCATATTAAAGGTTTAAGTTCCAAGAATTATCAAAGCCTGTATCAGATACAAAGCCTGGATTTTGTTTTAATGTTCCTCCCTATCGAACCGGCATTCAGTCTTGCGGTTCAATATGAGCCGGGCTTGTTTAACGAAGCATTTGAAAAAAATATTGTAATAGTTAGTCCTTCAACACTGCTGGCAACGCTGCGTACTATTGCCAGTATATGGCGGCAGGAAAAACAAAATAAGAATGCTTTGGAAATTGCAAGACAGAGCGGTGCTTTGTATGATAAGTTCGTTGGTTTTGTTGATGATCTTGTAAATGTAGGTAATAAAATTGACGCTGCAAAAGACGGCTATTTAAATGCAATGAAAAAGCTTCACGAAGGTTCCGGTAACCTTGTATCCCGTGTAGAAAGAATAAAACGTCTCGGTGCAAAAACATATAAAAGTATACCGCAGTCGTTGCTGGATAAAGCCGGGAATAACTCGGACGAGGAAGAATCTCTTTTACAATAATTTTTCAAGAGGGATGATATATGAAACGAATTATACTTTCTTCTATTTTCGCAGCAATAGTTGTTTATGTGTGGATGTTTATTTCGTGGGGATTCTTGCCCTGGCATGCTAACTCGTTTAAAAATCTTCCTATTTCCGATTCTCTTGCCAGCAGTTTAAAAACTTCAGTACCCGGAACCGGAATTTACAGGTATCCGGGAGTTCCAACCGAAATAAGCAAAGAAGCAATGAACAGTCTGGCAAAAAAATATGCTGCCGGCCCTGTAATACCGTTTATGGTTTATGAACCAAACGGTATTGATATGGTAAATCCGTTGGAATTTGTCTGGGGATTTATTATCGATTTTTTAATGGCTCTTGTTGCAGCAGTTCTTTTAAATTTTTCTACTGTTAAAGAGAAAGGATTTTTAGCACGGCTGGGATTTATAATTCTCATTGCGGTTTTCGCTGCACTAATTGGCCCTATGATTGAATGGAACTGGCTGCTGTTTCCGGCAGAGTATAGCTTTGGTGTTGCCTTGGATTATATACTAACATGGCTGCTTGCCGGCTCTGTTATAGCATTATCTTTTTCCAACAGGTCAAAGAAGTTAGAACAGGATAAGCAAGAAATAAAGTAAATTTAAAAGTAATTTGTCAGTAGATTATTGATCCGAATTGACAAAGCAAAGCCTGGATGCTCGATACTAGATATCCGATTGCAGGTGAGAATTATTAAATATTCATTGTAAGTTGCTTATTTCCTACTGCCCACCGGAAGGAGCGTTAATCGTTGGTAATTGCCTATCCATATTCCATCCTACATTTTCCATATTCCATTTTTTGTCTACTTTCCCATCTTTAAAATTTCATCCCATTCTTCCTTAGCGACCGGCATTACGGAAAGCCTGTTTCCCTTTTGTATAAGCTTCATATTTTTCAATTTAAAATTTGCTCTTATTTCGCTTAGAGTTACAGGGTTTGGTAATTCTTTAACGAATTTAATATCAACCATAAACCATACCGGTTTTGAGGGATCGGCAGAAGGAAAGTAATGCCTGCTTTCGGGATCAAATTGTGTATGATCCGGGTAGCCTTCTTTTACAACTTCACATACACCGACTACTGCATTTGGATCAGTATTGCTGTAATAAAATAAAACACCGTCTCCTTTTTTCATTTCGTCACGGAGGAAATTTCTTGCCTGGTAATTTCTTACTCCGTCCCAGTATGTAGTTTGTTTTTTGCTTTTCTTTAGATCTTCAATTGAAAATGAACCCGGTTCTGATTTTACAAGCCAGTATTTTTTTGCCATAAATTCACCCAAATTTTTATATGTTATGTTTAATGATAATAAATATTTAATTGTAATTTTGTGTTGAATTTCAGGGGCATAATTATTATAGTTTTCTTTTTAAACATATAATTTAATTTTACAAATTGATATTATATAAAGTCATAGATATATTGAATCATCAAAATTATGTAATTATGAAAAGACTTTTTTTATTAATCATATTCCTATTTTCAATTAATATCTTTTTGTTTGCTCAGGGCCAGGGTGCATTTCAAATTGCAAGACTTAAATACGCCGGAGGCGGAGATTGGTACAATGGTCAAACGGAAGAACCAGACCTGCTTGATTTTGTACAGCAGCATACTAATATTAAGGTTAAAGCTGAATATACGTGGGTAAATGTTAATTCGGATGCAATATTTTCTTATCCATTTTTGTTTATTACCGGGCACGGCAACATTGTGTTTACTAAAGAAGAGTGTGAAAGATTAAGAAAATATTGTGAGGCAGGTGGATTTATTTATGCAGATGACGACTATGGAATGGACAAAGCCTTTAGAAGAGAAATAAAAAAAGTCTTCCCGGATAAGAAGTTAGTTGAGCTTCCGTTTAATTACGGTTTATATCACGATTTTTACGACTTTCCCGACGGTCCGCCTAAAATTCATAAACTGCACGGATTACCGCCGCAAGGATTCGGGATCTTTATTAACGGAAGGCTGGCTGTATATTATACGTACGAAGCTAACCCAAGCGATGGGTGGGACGCTCCGGATGTTTTTCATGATCCGGAAGCGAAGCGACTCGAAGCTCTTAAATTCGGGACTAATCTTGTTATTTGGGCATTGAGTAATTAAAATTTAAACAATCTTAAATTAAATCATTTAACGAATATCTTTTAACAATTAACTTATTACTATTAACCATTAACAATTTTCTATTAACTAATAACCATGGGAAGTGAATCCGGCTATTTTAAAGAAATAATTAATAAACTAGAAAAGCTGGTTAAAAAAGAATATTCTTTAACTGCTTCGATAGGTATTCAAACAGCTTTATTAATTAGTATAGTTGTGTTTACCTTGCTTGTATTTTCGGAAATGCTTGGTCATTTTTCCTCGGCAGTACGGACTATTATTGTAATAGTTTTTTCACTTCTTTTTGCCGTACTGTTTATATTACTATTTTTAATCCCCGCCTTAAAGTATTTTAAGTTTTTCAGAAAAACAGATTATTATAAAACTGCCGGAAAAGTAGGGCTGCACTTTCCTTTAATTAAAGACGATCTCTTAAATGCAATGCAGCTTGTTACCTCGGGAAAAAACAACGGGAACTATTCTAAAAATTTAGTTGAAGCTGCGTTTTATAATGTATATAGCAGGACCAAAGATTTAAAATTTGAAACCATAGTAAAATTTAATAAAGCTAAAAAATTATTTTTATATCTAATAAGTACCGTTGTATTCTGCAGTTTATTAATTGTTTTAGTCCCTGGATTACATGCGGCAGCCTTTCGTATTGAAAATTATAATAAAGAATTTATTACACCTCCTAAATTTTCATTCATAGTTGAACCAGGCAATTCCAGGATTACTAAAGGTGATAATATAACCATAAATGTTAAAGTGGAAGGGAGTATTCCTAAAGAAGTTTTTTTGGCAGTTAGAAACACCGAGCAAACGAATTTCGAGAGGCAGCAATTGTACGGTGATTCATTAGGTAATTTCCATTATGAAATTCCGGCGGTTAGAAATTCATTTAAGTATTATGCTGTTTCCGGGAATATAAGCAGCAGTATTTATACAATAAAAGTAATAAACAGGCCGATTGTAAAGACACTTGATCTAAAAATAATATCCCCGTCTTATTCTAAAATTGCGGAGGTTGAACAGAAAGATAACGGCAATGTTACCGCACTTTTAGGAAGCAGGGTAAATCTAAATATATCATCCACTAAGAACCTTAAGAAAGCAGTATTACAATTCGGCGATACTACTAAGAAAACACTTGACGTTAACAACACATATGCCGAAGGAAATTTTATTGTTAGGAAAGATAATAATTACAGGATAATTTTAACCGACCTTAGCGGCAATCAAAATTTATCGCCGATTAATTATACTGTTAAAGTTCTTTACGATGCTTATCCAACTATAGAAATAATAGCGCCAAATAAAGATGTAAACCTATCCGCAGACAACAGGATACCGCTTGACGCAAAAATTTCCGATGATTACGGCTTTACAAAACTTCTTCTTTGCTACAGGCTTTCTTCTTCAAAATATAAGGAAGTACAAAAGAAATACAGCTCGATTGAAATCCCTATCGATAAAACGCAAACCAGCGAGGAGGTAAACTATTTGTGGAACCTATCCGACCTGGGATTAACGGAAGAAGATGTTGTTTCTTATTACCTTGAAGTATTCGACAATGATAATGTAAGCGGGCCGAAATCAACCAAGTCGCCGACATTTTCGGTTAACGTGCCTACTCTAAATGAATTGTTAAACCATGCCGACGAAGTCCAGAACAAAAGTATAAATGATTTAAACGATGCTTTCAATGAAGCAGAGGAATTAAAACAAAAGCTGGATAATATTAGTAATGAATTAAGACAGGATAAAAAAGATATTAGCTGGCAGGAAAAACAAAAGATTGAAAGAACAATTGAACAATTCAAAAATTTAAAGGATAAGGTTAACAAGATAAGCAAGAATATCAACAAGATGCAGCAGAATATGCAGCAGAATAATCTTTTATCCAAAGAAACATTGGAAAAATATATGGAGCTGCGGAAGTTATTCGATCAAATGTCAACCGAAGAAATGCGTAAGGCGATGGAAAAATTCCAGGATGTCCTTCAAAGCCTTAACAG
>JBJKQP010000237.1:0-10032 GCA_046705105.1 Ignavibacteriaceae bacterium
TTGAAATTAATCTTAAGCGTGAACTCAATTTCCTTCCTTGGAATCTTTAAAAATATAATTAAATTTACTCAACAAATTTTTTCATAATAACATAAAGGGGTTACTATGCATAAAATAAAATCAGTTATATCAATTTTCTTTGTTCTCTTTTTCTTTACTGCCTTAAGTGTTGCTCAAAATTTGGAAAGAAAGGACGTACTTGAAAAATATAAATGGAATCTGTCGGATCTTTATCCTAACGAGGCTGCCTGGCTAAAAGATAAAGACAATATTCTTAAAAAACTTGAAGAAGTAACAAAGTACAAAGAACATCTGGCTGATAATGCCGAAACACTAACTTCTGCGTTAAATGTTTACTTCGATATGACAAAACAGTTCTACCGGTTTGCAGAGTATGCGGTAAGACTTAGCGATCAAGATTTGCGCAATTCGCAAAACCAATCTCTAACACAGCAGGTTTCACATCTCGGGACAGAAATATCGGAAAAGACAGCGTTCTTAAATCCTGAAATTTTGAGAATAGATCCTGAAAAAATAAAAAGCTTTCTGGATGAAGATAAAGGTTTAGTTCAATATAAAATGTTCATTGAAAATATTCAGCGTTTAAGAAAACATACTCTTCCGGAGGCCGAAGAAAAGATATTAGCCAGTTTTGGTACTGTTACCGAGACTCCGGAAAATGTTTACAGCATCTTCAACAATGCCGAATTTCCGTTTGCAAAGGTAAATCTTTCGGATGGAGAAGAGGTTAAATTAACTCCGTCTGCCTATACAAAATACCGCTCAATTCCCAATCGTACAGATAGGGAAAAAGTGTTCGAGGCATTCTTTAAAAAGTACGGAGAATTTAAGAATACTATAGGTGCAAATCTGGGAGGTAAAATTAAATCCGATTGGACTTATGCTAAAGATAGGAAATACAACTCCTCCCTTGAAGCCGCGCTGGACGTTAATAATATACCGGTTTCCGTTTATAAAAATTTAATAGAGCAAATTCATAAAAGCCTTCCTACGCTTCACAGGTTTTTGGAATTAAAAAAGAAAATGCTCGGAGTTGATACTCTTCATTACTATGATCTTTATACTCCGATAGTAAAAAAAGTAGATATGAAGTTTGCTCTGCCTGAAGGACAAGAAATAATTCTTGAAGCACTAAAACCGTTGGGAGAAAATTATATTGCTACAATTAAAAAAGCATTTAACAACCGGTGGATAGATTACATGCCTACAAACGGTAAAAAAAGCGGAGCTTATTCTTCAGGCGAATCCTATGATGTGCATCCTTACATTTTAACAAACTGGAACGGAGATTATGAATCCGTTTCAACTTTGGCTCACGAGTTAGGTCATTCAATGCACAGCTATTTCTCAAATACAAACCAGACTTTTGCAAATTCACAGTATCCTATTTTTGTCGCGGAAATTGCTTCCACATTAAATGAAACTTTACTTAACGATTATATGGTTAAAAATTCCAAAAGCGATAAGGAAAAATTATATCTGCTTGGCAGTTACCTGGAATTATTACGAACAACTATTTTCCGCCAGACACAGTTTGCGGAATTTGAGCTTGCAATGCATCAGATGGCTGAGAAAGGTGAACCTATTACCGGCGAAACTCTGAGCAAAGAGTATTCTAAAATTGTCAAACAGTATTACGGAAATGATGAAGGATACTGCATCGTTGATCCTTATATAGCTTATGAATGGGAATATATTCCTCACTTTATGTACAACTTTTATGTTTATCAATATTCCACTTCTTTAATTTACGCAACTGCTTTTGCAGAGAAGATTTTAAAAGAAGGTAAACCGGCTGTTGACAAATATTTCAATATTTTAAAAGGAGGCGGTTCGGAATACCCGATTGATCTTATTAAAAAAGCAGGGTTAGATCCTTTATCATCGGAACCGTTTGATTTAACTATGAACAAAATGAATAAGGTAATGGATCAGATTGAAGAAATTCTTAAGAAGAGTTGAAGAAAAAAGAGAAATAAGTAATGCATGATTGCATAGGATGCTTGAATGTTTGTATGATCGGATGTATTTACATCCTTTCATACATTCATTCGATTTTTTAAGCAAATTGAGCCGGCATTTTTAAATTAGTTGATTAGTAAAACCACCCAAAATTTCTTTCCTATATTAACTCCCGGCAAATTTTACTAAATTTGCCCGCAATAAATTTAATTTAAAAATGAGTTTTGAACCTTCATATCTTAAATTGTATAATTCGGGCGAGTTAAAAACTCGTGTTGAACGTGCAGAACAAATATTGAAATCATGCACAAGCTGCCCGCGCAATTGCCTTGTAGATAGAAGAGTTGACGAATACGGGAAATGTATTGCAGGCTACCTTCCGGTTGTTTCTTCGTATACACCTCATTTTGGAGAAGAACCTGTTCTTAGCGGAACAAGAGGCGCCGGAAATATATTTTTCGGTAACTGCAATCTTAAATGTATTTTTTGCCAGAATCATTCTATTAGTCAAAATTGGAAAACGGAAAAGAATAATGAAGTCTCATTCAGTCGTTTGGCTGATATAATGATTGAGCTTCAGGAAAAGGGATGTCATAATATCGGTTTGGTGTCTCCCACTCATTTCTCGGCACAAATTATTAAATCAATTTATTCTGCAATTGAAAAAGGATTGCGGCTTCCTATAATTTATAATACCAACGGTTATGATTCCGTCGAAATGTTAAAGCTTTACGAAGGCGTAACGGATATTTATCTGCCGGACTTCAAATATGGAAACAATGAATATGCAAAAAAATATTCCAAAGTTGATGATTATTTTGAAAAGGCCAAGGCAGCTATAAAAGAAATGTACAGACAGGTAGGTGACGAACTTATTTACGACGGCGATGTTATCGTTAGAGGATTAATCATTCGCCATCTTGTGCTGCCGAATGATTTAGCCGAAACAGAAAAAGTGTTTAAATTTATTGCCGAAGAACTTAGCCCGAACATCCACATTTCCGTCATGTCACAATACTTTCCAACATTTATAGCAAAGCGGGATATTTTAATTAACAGAACAATTAGAGAATCGGAATATGATAAGGTGCTTCGTCTTCTTGATAAATACGGGTTAAATAACGGATGGACACAGGAAATGGAAAGCACTAAAACTTATAGACCGGAATTTGAAAAAAGCAGGGAAGTCCCATTTTCTTTCTAATATCTTTTTGATGTTACTGCTCACATAAAAAAATCCTACATTTTCTTTAATTGTAACCTTTACATAATTATTATTTAAGATAATGATGAAACAAAATCAGAATTTTTTCATCCTATCTTTTATAACAGCGGAATTCTGCCTGCTGTTGAACAATTTTTTTATGAAAATTTATTATTGTCCGTTATACCAGGATGAGTATACTTTATTGAACTTAGGAGAATTTATTAATGACTTTAATGGATAAAAAGGAACGAAATAAAATATTAATGGTTCTATTCATCGGCGTTTTAATGGGAGCGCTGGATATTGCAATCGTAGGTCCCGCTCTACCTGCTATTCAAAAACAATTTAATATTGACGAAAGAGCCGTTGCATGGATTTTTGCCGTTTACGTTCTTTTTAATTTGATTGGCACACCTTTAATGGCTAAGCTATCCGACATAATGAGCCGGAAGAAAATTTACATTATTGATGTTTTATTGTTTGCGGCAGGTTCTTTGATTGTAGCCTTATCGCCGAACTTTTCAACTCTTTTAGTAGGCCGCTCTATTCAGGGATTCGGAGCGGGCGGAATTTTTCCCGTAGCTAGTGCGGTAATAGGAGACACTTTTCCTGAAGATAAAAGAGGCGGTGCATTAGGTTTAATCGGTGCTGTTTTTGGAATTGCATTTATAATAGGTCCTGTAATTGCCGGTGTACTGCTGCTGTTAAGCTGGCACTGGCTTTTTATAGTTAATATACCGATTGCAGCGGTAGTAATTTTATTAAGTTTAAAAATTTTACCGGGCAATACTCCGGAACATAATAAGCCTTTTGACTGGAACGGAATGATAATTTTGATGATTATACTGGCGGCGCTTGCATTTGGGTTTAATCAAATTAATTCCGCAAAATTTTTAAGCAGTGTTTTTTCATTTAAAGTACTGCCGTTTATTTTAATCTCAATAATCCTGCTGCCGTTTTTTGCAAAAAGCGAAAATAAAGCTCACGACCCGGTGTTAAGACTCCAGCTTTTAACATCACGTCAGGTAATATTGGTTAGCTTCCTAGCAATAGGAGCCGGTATTTGTGAAGCTGCCGTTGTGTTTGTCCCCCCTTTGCTTGTTTCAACTTTTAACGTCTCTAATTCGCAGGCAAGTTTTATGCTTCTTCCTATAGTATTTGCAATGGCAATCGGCTCACCGTTAGCCGGGAGAATGCTTGACAAAGCAGGCTCTAAGGCTGTATTAATTATCGGAACAATAATACTTGCCCTCGGTATGTTCGGCCTGGCATATGAATCCGGTACAATAATTTCGTTTTACATTTCCGCAATTTTAGTTGGAGTTGGAATGGGAATTCTTGTTGGTGCACCTTTAAGATATATTATGCTAAATGAAGCTAAAGAATCGGAAAGAGCTTCCGGACAAGGTGCCGTAAGATTATTTACAGGTATCGGACAACTATTCGGCGGTGCATTGGTTGGTGCCGTAGCTACTTCTCAAGGAGGCGGCTCAGCAGGTTTGCAGAATGCTTACCTTATGGTTGGAACAATGGTAGCTATACTATTTTTAATTTCATTCGGACTTAAATCCCGCAAAGAAGAACTTGTAAGTATAACGGCGGAATAATTAACAAAAATTTTATTTGACAATAAACAAACAATTTAATAGCTTAACACCCGTATTTGATGAAAAAGGATTATTCTTACCTATGAGACAGACAATTCTGAAGTTATTCGGATTTGACTAAATGAACCTGCGTTTTGTTTAAGAGTTTCTAATGTTTCGATTTGAAGTAAGGTGATCAGCCGGGCTGATTTTTTACTGTTGAACATTTCATATTATTTGAAAAATAAATAAATATTAATTTCCATCTAATTAAAACAAAGAAGGAGTAATAATATGAACCTTGTTGAACGTGCAAAAAACATTATCACTTCACCAAAAACAGAATGGGCAACAATTGCCTCCGAAGAACCCAATATCCAGCAAATAATGCTTGGATATGTTTTACCTCTGGCTTTAATTCCAACTATTGCAAGCATAATCGGGTGGGGCGTGCTTGGCACCGGCTTAATTAGGTCATTTTCATGGGGAATTGCAATGGGCCTAGTTCAATTTTTTTCTGCTTTTCTAACGGTTTATCTTACCGCACTGGTAATTAACGGACTTGCAACTAGTTTTAGTTCAGAGAAAAATATGGGTAAAGCAATTCAACTTGTTGCATTTTCTTATACTCCTGCCTGGATTGGAGGCATTTTCAATATTTTTCCTTTCCTTAGCTGGCTTGGTGCACTAATAGGGCTGTACGGATTGTACCTGATGTATTTGGGACTGCCTCATACTATGAAAACTCCCTCGGATAAAACAGTAATTTACCTTGTCATTTCCATAGTAGTTCTTATTGTAGTATACTTAATTATAGGCGCAATACTTTCGGCAATCTTCTTATCAATTTTCGGATTGAGTATGATGGGTATGGGAGCTATAGGTTAAAAATTTTTTACTATTTTTAATAAACATTTTAGTTATTTTACTGCTTTCGGAGCCGGAACAATTAAAGATCTGTACGGCTTCGAAAGTATCTTTTCAATTTTTTACTTATTAAACCGGCTTCTTAATATAATTTATCCTTGTTTTGTTTAACTTTTTCAAATAAAAGATTATTTTATTCATTAAATTTAACAGGATTCATTAAAATAATTTTTTACAAACGGAGGTAACCTGAATGAGAAAATTTTTTAGTGTGAATGAGGTTGCCAATTTATTAAAAATCAGCCGTTCATCGGTTTTATATAATATTAATAACGGTAAACTTAAAGCTACCAGAGTGGGAAAAATCTATATAATTTCCGAAGAAGATTTTGGTGATTTTTTAAAAAACCACCGAACAAGAAAAAAAACAGGAAAGCAAAACCAAACATCCCTGGAGTTTTAATAATTAAAAAGCTTTTAGGACATGTGAATCCAATCATCTGCAAAAGTTTTTTCCCTTCTAATTTGAAACTTTTTTAATTTATTTGGATATAATAAGGAAATAAAGCTCTTTAATATTGAACCTTTTTCACTTATTTATTGTCTAACAGGTTAGTAATAATGACAATAATCACAAATTATAAAGTGATTTGACAAAATTATAAGAATTATTGCTCTAATTATTCGAAACGACAAGAAAAATAAATGGACTTTTATTTTTGCCTTATAATTTATTAAAATTTTTATTTATATTTGTTATTTGCAAAAAGTTTGATATTTATGCCCCATATTAGGCATTTTTAAACAATTTGATTAAAATTTAGGAGTTAAGTAAAATTGAAAATAACTAAGCAATTTACAAACCGTGAAAGTAAGTCATTAGACCAATATTTGTTGGAGATCGGTAAAGTTGACTTAATAACTCCGGAACAGGAAATTGAGTTAGCAAAGCGCATTAAAAAAGGAGACCGGCTTGCTCTTGAAGCATTAACGAAAGCGAACCTCCGTTTTGTTGTAAGCGTTGCAAAACAATTTCAGAACCAGGGTCTTTCCTTGGGAGATTTAATAAATGAGGGTAATCTCGGTCTAATTAAAGCGGCAGAAAGATTTGACGAGACTAGAGGATTTAAATTTATTTCTTATGCTGTATGGTGGATACGACAGTCAATTATGCAGGCAATTGCCGAACAATCAAGAATGGTCAGGCTGCCTCTTAATCGTGTTGGTACTTTAAATAAATTAGGAAAAGCTTACTCTAAGCTTGAACAAGAATATGAAAGAAAACCAAGCGCAACGGAGCTTGCAGAAGAACTTGATATGAAAGCTGAAGAAGTAAGCGACACACTGCAGTTGTACGGAAGGCATGTTTCCATGGATGCACCGTTTTCAGGTGACGATGACAAGAACAGTTTAATTGATGTTCTTCCGAATGATCAGCAGCCAGCTCCGGATGTTAAACTTATGCAGGAATCGTTAAAGGCTGAAGTTGAAAGTGTTTTATCTACACTTAGTGAAAGAGAAGCCAGCGTACTAAGATTATATTTCGGTATTAACAGCGAGCATTCTGCTACTCTGGAAGAAATCGGTGAAAGATTCAATTTAACCAGAGAAAGAGTAAGACAAATTAAGGAAAAAGCTCTCCGCTCTTTAAGACATCCTTCCAGAAGCCAGAACCTAAAAGCTTATTTAGGTTAACTTTTATCGATATTCCATTCCGGTTTAACGGGATGGAATATCGTCGTATCCTAATCCCATATCATAAATAAACCTAAACCAATTACTGTTAAAATAAATATCAACAATAATCATTCGGTAAGGGTAATGATTCCCGTTTCATATAACGGATAGGTAGTTCGGCGGCTTCGACTAACAATTTACATTTTACAGCTGACGATACGGGCCTCTTTGCCGAATAACTTAAAACGATTTTTCATCATCTTATGAAAGATTTTATTACTAATAAAATATAACTTATAAAAATTTTTAAGATATGTTTTTTAACCCGTCTTCATCCAGACCGTATTTCTTAAATAAATCATAGTATTTTTTTGAAACCAGATTTCTGGTGTCTTCCAATTCGTCAACAAATTTTTTTAATGCTATGTCTC
This sequence comes from Ignavibacteriaceae bacterium, assembly GCA_046705105.1. Classification (GTDB taxonomy): domain Bacteria; phylum Bacteroidota; class Ignavibacteria; order Ignavibacteriales; family Ignavibacteriaceae; genus FEN-1297. Next base: position 7,752 of record JBJKQP010000237.1, read on the forward strand.
CCCCGAAAGTAAAGTAATAGTCGGTAAGCATCTGAATATATTTTTTGGTAAACTCGGAAATAATATCGAAAGCACGTGAAGTATTGCCGTCAAGGGCGCTTAAGCTCCTTTCTTCATCCGGCCGGATCACTTCTTCTTCATCCAGTATGGAATAATCATCAACCTTGTCTTCTAATTCTTTTAACATTGCCCAATTTGTAGCAAGTTGGAATAATAAATCCAAAATTTCTCCGAGCTTCTTTTCACGGCCGGTTATAAAATTTGATCTTGCCTCTTCTTTCACAACCGAATCCTTTGCTTCAATCTCCAGCTTATTTAATAAATTCAACAAGCTGATATTTGCTTTTGTCTTTTCTGCAATAGCACGGAATTTAAATAGGATCTTTTCGTCAAAGGCAATTTCTACATCGCTGTAAATGCCATTGTCTTCAAGAAGTGAAATAATTTCATCCTTCTTGCCGGGAAGTTTTCTGTTTAGGTATTCTTCCGTAAAATTAAAATTGTTATAACTATCGGAACGTTCGTCTATCATGCTTGCAAGATAGGATTTCAGTTTAAGCAAAGTTAAGAATAAATTACTTTTTTCAGTGCTCATTTTCTACCAGGATGATATAATGTTTTAACTCTCTTTGTATAAATTTATAAAAAATTATAAACAAATATAATGTTTGTAAAAAATTACTTTTAAAATTCAACCGTACAAATTTTATTCAGGTTTTAATTGATACTAATTTAACTATATTAAAAACCTAAAAAAAGAATTTTAATGGAGCAGGAAAATAAAAAGAAGAAATATACCGGTGCAAATTCTTTCTATTTACTAATCGGTTTTGTACTGGGGATTACTATTATAACAATATTCGGAATTTATAGAAATACCGGGGAAAGCACTCGAGCAAAGGATCCGATAATTTATAAAAACGAATCCATGATAAACCCGGTAGAACTGCCGGAAATTCCGGACAAACTAAACTTTGCAGGAGAACGAGTGCCGCTTGAAAATTTTGAAGTAAAGGAAAGAATACAGCGCGAGTTTCTAGTTAATACTTACTGGTACTCGTCAACAATCCTTGGAATGCAAAGGGCAAACAGATGGTTCCCGGTTATTGATCCGATATTAAAAAGATATAACATACCGGATGATTTTAAATATATTCCTGTAATTGAAAGCGACCTGACAAATGCCATATCTCCTGCCGGTGCTGTCGGCTTCTGGCAAATTACGGAAGCAGTTGCAAAAAAGTACGGCCTGGAAGTTAACAATGAAGTGGACGAGAGATATAATGTTGAGAAGTCTACGGAAGCGGCATGCAAGTATTTTCTGGATGCATACAATAAATATAAAAGCTGGACTTTGGCTGCAGCCTCATTTAACATGGGCATGAACGGGATGGACAGGCAACTGGAAAGACAAAAAGCACACAATTATTATAACCTGGTTTTAAGCGATGAAACTTCAAGGTACATTCCACGTGTTATTGCAATTAAACAAATTTTTACCCATCCAAAAGAATATGGCTTCGATCTAACAGAATCCGAGCTCTATCCGCCTTTAAAAACTTATAATATTACAATTGATTCTTCAGTTTCAAATTGGGCGGACTTTGCTATTGGGCGAGGTATAAATTATAAAATCCTAAAATACTATAATCCCTGGCTGCGGGATACTTTTCTTACCAATTTGCAAAACAAAGTTTACAAAATCAAAATGCCGGCTAAAGGCAGCATTGTTATTATTAAAGACAATTAAAAATCTTATAAAATTATTGAGGGCTTATCAAAAATCTGATAGTTCAAACATGTTAAATAATATAATCTCAAATAAATCCTAACATTAGGAATCTATATTAAGGGATTTTATTTCGATTTTTCAAATAACTCCCGAGGCATAATTTTTGTTTTGAAACTATTAGCCAACCATGGTATTTTTATTATTCAAGTGAAGGGCAGGGAAATACAGGGGAGTTATTAATATATTAACTTAGAAAATAATCTTAATTGTAACCTTACTCATAATCCTTATTTACGATGATTTGGAATTAAATTAAACAATAATTCATCAGTTAAAAAATAATAATGAAACATTTTCATATTATTATTCTTATCATATTTACTTTGATAATATTTTCATCTTGTAAAAATGGAACCGTTGATCCCGATGCTCAATATGTACAAATACTTTTTAAGTATAATTATAAAGATGAATTAAATACTTTTGAAAACTATTATCAAAAAGATCTTGTGCTTGACGGAGTTATAAAAGTAAATTTTTGGCTTACAC
>JBJKQP010000238.1:0-4314 GCA_046705105.1 Ignavibacteriaceae bacterium
ACAGCAGCTTCTTTTAATGTTTTATTTTCCTTGTGTGCTTTCTTTGCAACCTTCGCCGCATTATCATATCCTATATGAGGATTTAATGCGGTAACAAGCATTAAAGAATCATTCAAATGCTTCTTAATATTTTTTTCATTTGCCTCAATGCCTACCACGCAATTGTCCGTAAAGCTTTCGCATGCATCTGCAATAAGTTTAACCGATTGGAGAACGTTGAATATAATAACAGGTTTAAAAACATTAAGCTCAAAGTTTCCGCTGGCACCGGCAAGTGTTACGGTGGTATCGTTGCCGATAACCTGTGCACAAACCATCGTCATAGCTTCTGCTTGCGTTGGATTAACTTTACCGGGCATAATTGAGCTTCCGGGTTCGTTTTCGGGAAGCAGAATTTCACCGATTCCGCATCTCGGCCCGGAGCCAAGCCAGCGAATGTCGTTTGCTATTTTCATCAAAGAAGCGGCAAGTGTTTTTAGTACCCCGCTTGTTTCAACCAAAGCATCATGAGCTGCAAGAGATTCAAACTTATTCCTTGCAGAAATAAACGGCTTACCTGTTAGCTCTGCAATTTTGGCGGCAGCTTTTATTGCAAAATCCGGATGAGTATTTAAACCTGTACCTACGGCAGTACCGCCGAGAGCAAGTTCATATAAACGGGTTAAACATGCATTAATTCTTTCAAGTCCGTTTGTAAGCTGCTGTGCGTACCCGGAGAACTCCTGTCCCAGTGTTAAAGGAGTTGCATCCATAAGATGAGTTCTTCCTATCTTTATTACATCCTTAAACTCTTTGGATTTTTCCGCTAAAGCATCTCTAAGCTTTGTAATCATTGGTATTAATCTTCTGTGAATTTCTTCCACAGCAGCAATATGCATTGCAGTAGGAAATGTATCATTGGAAGATTGTGCTTTGTTTACATCATCATTAGGATGGATTGGTTTTTTACTTCCCATCTTGCCGCCTGCAAGTTCAATAGCTCTATTGGAAATAACTTCGTTGGTGTTCATGTTTGTCTGTGTACCGCTGCCGGTTTGCCAAACAACAAGCGGAAAATGTTCGTCTAATTTTCCTTCAATAACTTCATCGGCAGCTTTAACTATTAATTCTGCTTTTTCGGAAGGTAAAATGCCGAGTTCCTTGTTGGTTAAAGCCGCAGCTTTTTTCAGAATTCCTAAAGCTCTTATCAACTCGCGCGGAAATCTTTCGCCGCCAATTTTAAAATTCATTAAAGATCTGGCTGTCTGTGCGCCGTAGTATTTTTCGGAAGGGACTTTCATTTCTCCCATACTGTCGGTTTCTATTCTATAATCCATGGCTGTTCTCCATCTATTTCGTTAAAATTTTGAAGATGGGAATACTTTTATTAGCTTTAGTCTGATCCCCATCCTTTAAAAATAATTAACCGTAATTTACATTAATTTATTGAGAATTATTAGACATTCAAAAAGGGAACTATTATAATATTTAGTCTAAAAAAAATTTTTAGTATATTTTAATAAAGTTTTACACCATATCCTGCACTGTTTTTAATTTTAATTTGATAGGAGGGATATATGGTTATAAAAGGGCCGCTTGAAAAAGCAAAACACTATATAGAGTCTCACTCAAAAGATTCTAACCGTATTCATAAAAAACAAAAACCCGGGCTTTGTATAACTATATCCAGGGAAACCGGCGCAGGAGCAGATATTGTTAGCGAATATCTTGCCGAATATCTACAGCAGCTTAACAAAGATAACTCAATTCCGTGGACAGTCTTCGATAGAAATCTTATTGAAAAAGTAATTGAGGACAATAATTTACCGAAAAAGCTTAGCCAGTATTTTGTTGAAGATAAATTATCTGAAATAAAATCCACGGTTAATGAAATTCTCGGCCTACATCCTCACGCTTGGATTTTAGTAAGTAAAACGAGCAATACAATTTTACAGCTTGCCCAGATTGGCAATTGCATAATAATAGGACGAGCGGGTAACATTATTACAAGCAGACTTAAAAATGCATTTCATGTTAGACTTATTGCATCCATGGAAACGAAGATTGAACGAATAATGGAAAAATTCAATATGACCGGGAAAGAAGCGGTGGAATTTATAAAGAAAGAAGACCTTGCAAGGAAAAATTACTTAAAAAAATATTTTAACAAAGATAGTGAAGATCCTTCTTTATATAATATCATAATTAATACCGGGCTTGTAGGCTATAAAAAATCTGCTGTCATTATAGCAAAAGATTTAATGACGGTTTACCCCGATTTATTTCCTATGGCTGAAAAACAAGCTTTTTACAATGAAGTTTAAACGATAAAATTTAAGGCGGTTTTAATATACACAAAGTATGCGTTAACAATTTATTAACTTTTAAGCATAGATTTATTCCTTGCAGTGAAATGCATAAATAAGTTAACTTAATATTAGTAGTTTTCAACTATAGTTAAGAAGGGAAAAATATATTGTATGATACCTAAAAATTTTTGTACTTTTGTTAACTAATAAAAAAGGGAATGTTTAATGGAATTAACTTTAATGGATAAGAGCAATTACCTTAAAGGATTGTTGGTAGTTGCAAAGAAAGATAATCAATTAACTGAACCGGAAAAGAAAATTATTAGAAATATAGCTTTTAAATTGGGGTTTGCCACTGATTTTTATGAAGATACTCTTAAAAGTCTCTTAGCTAATAAATATATTGAAGAAAAGCCGATTAAATTTTCAAATAAAAAAATTGCGGAATTGTTTGTAACCGACGGACTAAAGCTTGCATTCTCCGATCAAATGGTATCCGAAAAGGAAATTGACTGGCTAAAAGCAACTGCGGAAGAAAATGAAATTGACGGCGGATGGTTTGAAGAAAAGATGAAAAAGAATAAAGATACTTCAAATCTTAATATGAATTCCGAATTTGCCTTGTTTTCTATTATTTAGACTTTTATCCTTTTCCGATTTTTCATTTAAGCGGGAAATATCCCGCTTTTTTTATTTTAAATAAATATCTATGTGCTCTGCCGAACCGGTTAAAATATTTCATTCTTCTGAGTTTGTTGTTTTATTTCCATATATATAATTTTAACTTAATTAAAATTTAAAGTTATACTAACTACAGCAATTACTTTGCTTGTCGGCAAAACAATATTCTAAAAGGACAAAGCATGAAAACTATGAAAGCCCTTGTAAAAAAATTTTCCGAACCCGGTCTTTGGTTAGACGAGGTACCTGTACCGGAACCCGGCATTAATGATGTCCTAATAAAAATAAAAAAGACTTCAATTTGCGGAACGGATATTCATATTTATAATTGGGATAATTGGGCAAAGAAGACAATCCCTGTTCCGATGGTTACCGGCCACGAATATGTGGGTACGGTTGAAGCAATCGGAAGCAATGTACATGATGTAAAGATAGGCGAGTTAGTCAGCGGTGAAGGACATATTGTATGCGGGCGCTGCAGGAACTGCCGCGCAGGCAGAAGGCATCTTTGTCCTAATGCAAAAGGAGTAGGCGTAAACAGGCCCGGCTGCTTTGCCGAATATTTAAGCATACCGGTTTCAAATGTTTGGCATTGTAATCCTTCCATACCGGAAGATATATTTTCTATTTTCGATCCTTTCGGCAATGCAACTCATACTGCTCTTTCGTTTGATGTTCTTGGAGAAGATGTACTTATAACAGGTGCCGGTCCCATTGGTATAATGGCAGCGGCAATAGTAAAGCATGCAGGGGCAAGGTATGTTGTTATTTCGGATATGAATCCTTACCGTTTGGAGCTTGCAAAAAAAATAGGCGTAACCCGCGCTGTTGATATAAGGAAAGAGAAGCTTTCCGACGTTGTGAATGAGCTCGGTATGACTGAAGGTTTTGATGTGGGACTGGAAATGTCCGGAAGTATAGATGCATTAAAAAACATGATTTCATTAATGTGCCACGGCGGTAAAATTGCGTTGCTTGGAATTCTTCCGAATAATACCGCAATTGACTGGGAAGAAATAATTTTTAACGGTTTAACTTTAAAAGGAATTTATGGTCGTGAAATGTTTGAAACATGGTATAAGATGACGGTTATGATTCAAACAGGGCTTGATATTTCTCCGGTAATAACCCATAGATTTAATTTTAAAGATTATAAAGAAGGTTTTGAGTTAATGAAGACAGGCAACAGCGGAAAAATTATTTTAGATTGGGACAATGGATAAATAACATAGGTTACTTTATTTTGTTTTTAAAATGGTTATGATAATAAAAAGAATGGAACGCGGATAAAGCGGATTCGGCGGATTTTCACGGATTTGAAACTTATCCGTGTAAATCAGTGTTG
>JBJKQP010000239.1:0-8981 GCA_046705105.1 Ignavibacteriaceae bacterium
GCACCGGCTAAAATTTTTATCATTTAAATTAAATATTATTGAAAGATATTTATTGTTTCGTTAATAACTCTTGCGTCGGTATAACCCATTTGTTTGAACTTAAAGCTTAGACTTTTCGCATCGTTTATATTTGTAAAGTCACCAACTTCAACTTTATAAAACGGAGGATCGAAGACAATATACACTGCCTTTTGACTGGTCTTAAAATAAATTTCCGAACGCATTTTATTAGCATCATCAAGATTATCCGTCGATAGAACCTGTACTCTATAACCGGGTTCTGTTTTAATTACCGTCCGGTTAACATCGCCGGTATCCGGTGCTTCATGATAAGCATACCAAACGTCCAAATCATTTTTTTCTTGTCTTGCAGCCGTATCTTTCACTGCAATTTTGGTATGATAACGGGATAAATTAAAGTTTTCAGGATATTTTTTCGTTATCTTTTCTTCCCTTGCCTTTTCTTCATTTTTTATTTCATCGCTCTTTCGTCCTTCCGAATACCTGCTTCCGGTAGATGTGCCGCAAGAAATTAATATTATTGACATTAAAAAAGATATAATTAAAGCGAGTATTTTCAATTTCATATTAGTTCTCTCAAAAAGATAAAAATTCTGTAATCTCTGTCAAATATAAAATAATTATTCAAATAGATAAAGACGATTTTAAGTAAATATTTATGAGTAATTATTAAAATTTGTTCAAAATTGTAAGTATATAATAAGACTTGATATAGGTTGTGTTACTGAAAGATTATTTTGAGAAAAATCATTTAATTTCGTAAATTGCAACATTATTAATAAAAAATTTTAAAATTATGGCTGCCAAAAAATTTAAAATTCTATTTATTACATCCGAAGTGGTTCCTTTTATGAAAACAGGAGGATTAGCCGACGTTTCTGCAGCATTACCGCAAATGCTGGCTGAAATGGGACACGAAGTTCGGATTGTCGTTCCAAAGTATGGTGCAGTCGATGATAGGAAATTTAAGATACACGAAGTTGTTAGATTAAAAGATTTGCACGTACAAATCGGTGAAAAGGATGTAATCTTTTCGATTAAATCTTGTTTTTTACCCGGACAAAAAGTTAGAGTTCAAATTTACTTTCTGGATAACCAGGAATATTTCGGTAGTCGTAATAGTTTATATATTGATCCTGTTACCGGTGATGATTATCCGGATAATGACGAAAGATTTATACTTCTAACCAATGCAGTATTTGAATTAATATCCAAATTGGGTTGGATACCGGATATTATCCATTGCAACGATTGGCAAACCGGTCTAATACCGGCATATTTAAAAACCATTTATAAAGATAACGAAGTATTTTCAAAATTTAAGACTTTGTTTACAATTCATAATCTTGCATACCAGGGTGAATTTCCCAAATCATCATTTTATAAAACCGGTTTACCGGATGAGTTTAATTCCGAAAAGGGCCTGGAAATTTACGGTAAGCTGAATTTTATGAAATCCGGTTTGGTTTTTTCCGATGTTATAAATACCGTAAGCGAAACTTATGCAAATGAAATTAGAACCGATGAAGAACTGGGAGCCGGGTTAAAAACCGTACTAGCAAAAAGAAAGAGTGATTTGTACGGAATTATTAACGGGATAGATACAAAAGTATGGAGCCCGGAAAAAGACAAACATCTTCCTAAAAAATATTCTTCAAAAAATATTTCTTCAAAAGAAATAAACAAACAGGCTCTTGCGGAAAAATTCGGATTTAAATATGATACTAATGTTCCTATAATAGGATTAATTTCCAGATTGTACGACGCCAAAGGATTCGATTTAATTATTGAAGCTTTTCCTCAGTTAATGAAGATGGATATTCAAATGGTTTTGCTTGGTACGGGAAATAAAAAGTATCATAGCTTCTTTGAAAAAATGGCCGGGAAATATCCTGAAAAATTTGCATGCTTTTTGGGTTTTGATGATAACCTTGCCCACCTAATAGAAGGCGGGTCGGACTTATTTATAATGCCGTCCCGGTATGAGCCTTGCGGCCTGAACCAGATGTACAGCTTAATGTACGGTACTGTACCTCTTGTTAGAGAAACCGGCGGGCTTGCAGATACCGTGATTAAGTTTAATGAAAAAAGCGGAGAGGGAAACGGTTTTGTATTTAAGAGTTACGAAGCATCCGCTTTGCTTAGAGAACTTAAAAGAGCATTAAAAATATTTGGAGATAAAAAGACCTGGACGAAAATTATGAGAAACGGGATGAAATCCGATTTTAGCTGGAATTCATCGGCGAAGAAATACATTGAATTATATAAAACGGTTTTGAACAACGATTAATGCATAACTCCGCTGTGTTCCTTGACAGGGACGGTACATTAAACGAAGATCCGGGCTACTTAGGTGATCCCGACCATTTAAAGCTTTATCCGAAAACCGGGGAAGCACTTTCTATTTTAAAAAACAATCTCGGATTTAAGCTAATTGTTATTTCTAATCAATCCGGTATTGCCAGAGGCTTAATTACCGATGAAATGGTTAAAGCTGTTAACGTTCGCCTTAATGAATTGCTGGAAGTATATAATGCAAAGATTGATGCGTTCTATTACTGTCCTTCTCACCCGGATTATAGTTCCAAGGAAGAATGCGGATGCAGGAAGCCATCTCCCGAACTTGTTTTTAAAGCTGCAAAAGATTTTAATATAGATTTAGCTCATTCCTATTTTGTAGGCGATGCGGTTTCGGATATAGAATGCGGAACAAACTCCGGGCTTAAGACTATACTGGTAAAAACCGGTTATGGCAAGGAAAGTTTTTCTATCTTGAAAAAACAAAATAAATTTCCCACTTTTGTTGCTCACGATTTAATTGAGGTGTGCAATTTTATTCAAAAAGATTGTATCGGAGAAAAATAATTGATTTACCGAAAATTGTTGTTAATAATAATAGGGATGGCAGTTTTAGTATTTTATTCTTGTAACGATAATCCTGCTTCTGTCGGTTCCAGTCTTCTTAAAAATGATTATATAGCTGTTAAGCAAATTGATTCTTATAAAGATTCGCTCAAACAATCTTCTTCTTATTATAAAAGAATTATTCCGTTGGGAGCTTCTTCCACATTGCTTCTCGGCAAACATAATAATGTTCAGGCCACTACGTTAATGAAGTTTGCAATTGGTTTTAACGATTCAATTTTAACGGATTACAGCTCTAATAAGGTTAGTATAACTTCTGCAACCGTGCATTTAGTTAACTCTTATTTTTACGGTGACTCAACAGCACCTTTCAGCTTTACCGTGCATAAAGTAAACAGCGTTTGGACCTCTCGAGGCTTTGATGCAGACAGTTTAACTTCCCTTGTTTATAATCCGGCAGACCTTGAATCTAACATTAGCTATACAGACAGTGCAGCAAGTTTCAATCTCAATCTATCAATTGCAGATACCTGGATGAAAGAAATTATCGATTCCACTTACACAAATGACTACGGAATTTATTTTAAACCTTCTGCAGGTACTAATAAAGTAGTGGGTTTTGATGTATATACATCAAGCTTAACACCGGCTTCCTCTTTAACACTGGTTCTTAATAAGCCGGGAGTTTATACGGATACTTTAACATTTTATCCTGCAGATCAAACAAGTGTGGTTACTGCAACGCCGCCTACCGGAAGCACGGGCGATATTTTTATTCAAAGCAGTGCGGTATATAGTGCAAAGTTATGGTTTGATATTTCCTCGATTCCTAAAAATGCTAGGATAAATAGAGCCGAATTAACTCTTACCAACGATTCGACTGCTACTATTAAAGGAAACAGTTATGTTAATTCACTTACTGTATATTATTTAAAAGACAGTACCGGTAATTTGATTGATACAACAAAAGGTTCATTTTCCCTTGATAGTGTAAATAATACTTTCGATGGAAATATTACCTCATTTGTTCAAAACTGGGTCAATAGCGGAATAAATCAAGGAATTGTTGTACAGCCGGGCATTCTTACCGGCGGTATGGAATTATTTGCTATTAAAGGAAGCAATGCTTCGGACAGAGCAGCCAGGCCCAGATTAATAGTAACTTACACAACAAGAAAATAATATGAAATTATATTTGAAATATATTTTTGCTGCAGCTTTTTTTGTTTTTCAGGGTTATGCTTATTCACAAACAAATTCCAGCTATTCAAGAATAGGAATAGGCGATTTGCTATATTCATATTCTGCGCCTGAATTGGGTATAGGGCAGTTGGGAACTTCAATTTCTTCTTCCGAATATATAAGAATTACTAATCCTGCAACATGGTACAAACTGAATATGACTCGTTTCCAGGCTGACCTTGCCTACAGCGGTTTATATTTATCTAGTAATACTGCCAATAGTTCTTTGGGAAAAGCTCAGTTCGGAGGTTTTACATTAGCATTCCCCGTAAGTAAAGAACATGGTGTAGCAGTTGCTATGGGATTGGTTCCTTATTCGGCACTAAATTATAAAGTATCACAATCAGACATTAATACATCCAGCTCAATTGATCAGTATAATTTGCTTTACCAGGGACAAGGCGGATTATCGCGTGCTTTTGTTGGTGCTTCTTATAAAATTCCTCTTAATTTTATATTCGGTGCCTCTTTTAATTATTATTTCGGAAATATAACTCATATATCTACTGCCCAGTTTTTAAGTTCAAATGATATAATGTCCCAATATACAACTACATACCAGGCTTCTGGATTAGGCGGAGATTTTGGTTTAATCTCACCTAATTTATCTGATATATTTAAGTCAAAATCAATAACCGACTTTAGAGCAGCAATTGCAGTAAATTATATTGCTCCTTTGAATACGGATACACTGTATACTACTTACTCTTCGTTAGGCACTGATACCTTGGGTTTGGGAACTGTTAAGATGAAAATTCCCTTTAGACTTACTGCCGGACTAAGTGTTATGTTTACGAATAAATATTTATTAAGTTTCGATGTTGCATCTCAGGCATGGTCCAATTATACATTAAATAATGTTAGTTCAGGTGATTTAAGAAATTCTTTTTTGGTAAGTGCCGGCTTTGAATATCGTCCGCAACCCGAACTTGGTGCTTCCAGTTGGGAACAAATTATTTGGCGCGCTGGTCTAAATTATCAAAAGACACAGTATTATGTTAACGGTATTGGAATCAATCAATATTCAATATCCGGAGGATTTTCATACCCAATAAGTTATGAAAATACCTTTGATTTTGCTGTTGAATACGGAATTAGAGGTAAAACCGAGTTAAATTTATTTCAGGAAAAATTTATTAAAATCAATGTAGACCTTAGCCTGGGAGAACTGTGGTTTTTAAGGCAAGGAGAAAATTAACTACTAAAATTAAATGCAGGGTAAAATGTTGAAAAATATAATACTAAAATATAGCCTTTCTTTGTTTCTTGTTTTATTTATTTCAATCAGGCAATATCCTCAATCTACTCACAAAGATTCTGCCGCCTCCTCCGATACGCTTAAAATTTATACTCAGTATAGCTTGTTTTCAGAGTATTATAAAAATAAAGATTATGTAAGTGCAATTCCTTTCGGGTGGAATATAATAAATATGAATCCGAAAAAATTTTCTGATTTCATTTACTTTAAAATGGAAGATGCTTTTTGGCATCTTCATGATTCAACCCAGATTGCTCCTAAGTTAAAAAAATCTATTGCAGATACTATGGATTATTTTTATAATCTTGCAATTAAATATGATCCCTCTTCAAAAGGATATTTTGAAGCAAGGAAAGCATATGTTGATGAATCATGGTTAAAATTACCGGTCGATACGGTTATTAAAGAATATGAACAAGCTATAAAAGATGATTCCACAATTTCATCCTATTATTATGATCAATTAGGTCAGCTTTATAAAAACAATGCAAGTGATAAAAACGACTATAAAAATAAAGCACTGGGAGTTTATACTTATTTAAGTGAAAGAGAACCGAACAATCCGCAATGGAATACCGAGCTTGAAGGCCTTGCTGAAAATATAAAACAATTGGCAGAACTCAGAAAAAAAGCATGGGATATGGATAAGAATAACCTTGCTAAAGCCTGGGATTATGCCGTAACTGCAATTAAAGCAGGTCTGTTACCGCAAGCTGAAAATGTTCTTGAATTTCTTACAAATAAAGTTCCCGGCAATGTTAATTATTGGGTACAGCTTGCATCCGTTTATCAGAAAGCAAATAATCTTGATAAAGCCGAAGAAGCTTATAAACAATTAATAAAACTGAAACCGGACAATAAGGATTATTACTTAAACCTGGGTATTGTTTATAAAGATAAAGGAAATTTAGCTAAGGCACGAGAAGAATATTTAAAAGCAAGCGATGTTGCCAAAGGCTGGGGATTAGCTATTTATTACGTCGGTAATTTATACGAATTAGCTGCTTCCAAATGTGATTTTAACTTTGATACCAAAAAAGTATATTTACTGGCAGTTGAAACTTATAAAAAGGCACTTTCCATCGATCCTAGTCTTGTTCAAGCTAAGGAAAGAATAACTGCACTTGCCAGCTCCGTTCCTACAAAAGAAGATTATTTCTTTAGAGGATTTAAAGCCGGGCAGAGTTTGCCTATTTCGGGTAGCTGTTACGGATGGATAAATAGGAACGTAACAGTACCTTAGTCCAATGTTAAATAAAATGTTTAATAAAATACTATTGATTTAATGTATACACATCTACAAAATGACAATGATATATTTAATGTCTTATCTCTTGAGACAAAAAGACAACAGGAGTACCTGGAATTAATCGCTTCTGAAAACTTTGTTAGTCCCGCAGTTTTGGAAGCAGCCGGAACAGTATTAACAAATAAATATGCAGAAGGATATCCCGGAAAAAGATATTACGGCGGATGCGAATTTGTCGATATGGCGGAAAATATAGCTCGTGAGAGACTTAAAAAATTATTTAATGCCGAATATGTAAATGTTCAGCCGCACAGCGGTTCACAAGCTAATATGGCGGTTCTAATGACCCTGCTAAAACCGGGCGATACTTTTCTTGGTCTAAGCCTTGCTCACGGAGGACATTTAACCCACGGATCACCGGTTAACTTTTCCGGTACATTATATAAGGCAATCGGATATACCTTGAATAAAGAAACCGGAACACTGGATTATAATTTAATTGAGGATCTGGCTAAAAAAGAAAAACCGAAATTAATTATTACCGGGGCAAGTGCGTATTCGCGCGAGTGGGATTATGAAAAGTTCAGACAGATTGCCGATTCCGTAGGAGCATTTTTAGTTTGCGATATGGCGCATCCTGCAGGCTTAATTGCCAAAGGATTTTTAAAGAATCCGCTTCCTTACTGCGATGTAGTCACTTCTACTACTCATAAAACATTAAGAGGCCCTAGGGGCGGAATTATTTTGATGGGTAAAGATAGTGAAAATCCGTTCGGCATTAAGTCTCCTAAAGGTGATAGGACCAAAATGATGTCCGAATTACTGGATAGCATGGTAATGCCGGGAATTCAAGGCGGACCGTTAATGCATATTATTATGGCTAAAGCTGTTGCCTTTGGAGAAGCATTGGAAGATTCCTTTGAAGAATATGCAGGACAAATTATTAAGAATGCAAAAGTTCTTGCATCCAAATTAAATGAATTTGGTTACGATGTTGTTTCCGGCGGTACGGATAACCATTTAATGCTTATTGATTTGTCGAATAAAAACATTACAGGTAAAGCGGCGGAAAGAGCTTTGGGTAAAGCCGGTATAACGGTTAATAAAAACATGGTACCATTTGATCAGAGAAGTCCCTTTGTAACAAGCGGGATCAGGATAGGAACTCCTGCCGCCACAACAAGGGGTATGAAGGAAAATGAAATGCAGATTATTGCGGAGTTAATAAATAAGGCTTTATTAAATATAGAAAACGAAGAGAAACTTGAGGGAATAAAAAAGGAAATTAACGGATTGTGCTCTGAATTTCCGTTGTATAAGATACTTAATTAAAGATTTGGTGTATAGTGGCATCTGAAGATATTTCCGTAATTGAAGGTCCTTCTGATGATGAGTCCGAAGACGTTGAAATGACTTTTCTGGAACACCTTGAAGAGTTAAGGTGGCGTATAATTTATTCTTTAATCGGACTTGGTGTAGGGACTTTAATTTGCTGGATATTTATTAACTTCCTCGTAGATAATGTTCTTCTATTGCCGGCAAAAAATGCCGGAATTGAACTCCAAAACTTAAAACCTTTCGGGCAGTTAATTCTTTTTTTCGAAGTAGCTATTGTCGGAGGTGCTATACTAAGCCTGCCGAACATTTTTTACCAGTTCTGGAAATTTGTTTCACCTGCACTCAAAAAAAGAGAGAGAAAATATATCTCCTCAATAGTTGCGTTTTCCACGGTATGTTTTTTAATAGGAATTGTATTTTCTTATTTCGTAATGCTTCCGTTTTCGCTTAAGTTTGCTGAACAATTCGGAACCCGTCAAATTAAAAACATATTTGCAATAAACGAGTATATGTCGATCATCATTAGCATAATGCTTGGCTCGGGGATTATTTTTGAGCTGCCGATGATCTCTTACTTTTTAACAAAGCTTGGAATTCTAAAACCTTCGTTTATGAGAAAATATAGAAGACATGCAATTGTAATAATATTTATCGTATCCGCATTTCTTACTCCATCGGATGTCGTATCTCAATTGATACTGGCCGGACCGTTAATGTTGTTATATGAAATAAGTGTAATTATTTCCAAATTAGCAGTTAAGAAAACTTGATTAATAATACGTTATCAAAAATAAGTCATCCTATTAAATCCGAACTGACGGAATTCGAAAATCTTTTCAAACGCTCGATGAAATCTAATGTCGGTTTGGTAGATTTAATAGCCAGGTATTTAATAAGGCAAAAAGGGAAGAAGATAAGACCCTTGCTTGTTTTATTATCGGCAAAAATATCCGGCGGAATAAGTGAAAGATCATACCGCGGGGCGGTATTGGTAGAACTTCTTCATAC
>JBJKQP010000240.1:0-3746 GCA_046705105.1 Ignavibacteriaceae bacterium
TTGCTATTACAGTTGAAACAAAAAAGAGTAACACGTTCCTTTTCATATACTTGCCTCCAATGATTTTTAATGTATTAATTAAGTTGAAGAATCCACCGCTTTATAATAATAATTTTTTATGAATGTATAAAGCATTATTTAATTTTTTTAACTTAAATAATTTCAACTTACTCCCGTTTAGAATAAAGACTTTATTTCATTAATATTAATTTCTTCGTCTGTTCAAAACTTCCGGCTTCAATTGTATAGAAGTACACTCCGCTTGAAAGGTTTGCAGCATCAAAGCTAATTGTATATCTGCCTGCAGGTTTAACTTGATCAACCAATTCTGCAACTTTATTTCCAAGAATATCGTAAACATTTAATGATACATATGATTGTTTCGGAATTTGAAATTCGATGGTCGTCGACGGATTAAACGGATTGGGATAATTTTGATTCAGCTTAAATTCTTTCGGCATATTGTTATTTCTGTCGGTAATGCCGGTGAGGAATGAAGTCTTAAAGTTATATACGGTGCTGAATGAACCCCAGCCTTCGTCGTTGCCGGCTTTAACTTTCCAATAATATGTCGTGTTATTTTGCAATCCGGTATCTATTTTACTTGTTACGGTTAAGCCGGAATCAATAATTGAATTTGTAAAGGAAGAATTGTCCGCAATCTCGAACCAATATCTCGTTACACCCGGGCAGGCAGCCTGCCAAGTGCATTGCACCGAGCTTGTACCTAAAACCGATGCGCTCGCAGGCAAAATTAATGCAGGTGAATGTGGCAGCGGCTTATATTCTGCTAGGCCGCCTTTCGTCCCGAACCACAGATGGCCTTTAACATCAACTGCCATCGATATAACCGTATCATTCGGCAAGGGAGAGTTTTCTTTTGTAAACCACTGCCAGGTTGATCCGTCATACTCGCCGAGACCTCCGCTTGTCCCCGCCCAAATATCTCCGCATTTATCTACTAGCATGCTATGAACATGATCATTCATAAAACCTGATGTCGTGTTTGAGCTGTATTGAGTAACAAGCTTCCCGTCGAATTTCATTACGCCTTTCTGCTTAGTCCCCAGCCAAAGGGCATTGGAATGGTCGACGGCAATTGCCAGTGGCCCATCTGTCGGTAGGGCTGAGTTCGTAATTTGCGGCAAGCTTGATGTCCCATCTAATTGTTGATAAATCAGGGTGTCCGTATATGTTGGTGGAGTCTCTCCAATGAAGTAAAACTTCTCCATTCCCTGCCCATCGGTCACGTCGCTCAACCATAAGTTTCCGGTAGAGTCGAGTGCCATTGAAATAAAGCCGTCATCGTTAAGACCCCCATCCTCTTCATAGCCGAAAGCACCCACAAATGTTTTTGAGAATATGTCGCGTCCTATCAGACCGTCAGAGTTCGTTGCAATCCACAAGATTTGCCTGGACCTGTCATAGATCATAGATGTTATATCACTAATACTGAAAATATTATTATCATAACTCGACCAGGAAGTCCCGTTGTATTCCTCAATGCTGTTTATATCGTACCAACTGCCGCCTACCCATACCGAATCGTCTGGCGTAATTGCAATTGCTTTTGCTCCGTTAGGATTATTTTCAATGTCCGGATCAAAAACAGTCCAGTTGGAACCTTTCAACTCAGCGACATAAGCAAAAGTCCCAACCCATATAGCAGAACGCGCATTATCATAGGCAATAGCATATACGGTATCCTCCGGAAGAGAAGAATTCGCAGTTGTAAATACTATCCAGCTCTGCGCAAAAGATGTCACGTTTAAAATACCTGTTATTACAAGTGTAGTACACAAAAACTTTGCAATATTAATCTTCATAATATTCTCCGTAAATTAAATTTAAATCATATAAATATTTTCCCGCCTATTTACTATTGATTTTCATTCATTGTCCATGTATACCCGACAAACTGGGGTAGGCCCTGATTTTTATCGTTGCTGCCGTATATATATGATGATTTTATACCCTGGAAAACAACAGGACTAGTATACGGCATTCCAGTCTCAACATTTACCTGCATTAAAATCACTCCTTCCGACGATAAGGTATAGCCTAGATAATCTGCTTCAACCATGTCTGCTTTCAGCTTAAACATATTGCTTGAAAGATCATAACCACCGTTAACATTTGTAATTTGGCTTGGATTTCCTGATGTAATTTGAACCGAATACTGCGGATTGCAAACGCCAACATCCGTTATTCCGGAAGAAGAACCGGATGGTAACCAGCTTGACACCTGGAAATCTTTTCCAAGCTGGAATACAATACTGGTAGTATCCCCATAAGTACCGTGAAAAGCCCAACCATCACTTGTACATTGAAAGCCGGTGGTAAATTCATAGGTCAGCAGCCAATACTTAGCAAGTATTTCAGTACTGCAAATAAGGTAAAGCTTTGAAGAATTAGGTAAAACTATTTCTGCAGCAACTGCAACCGGATTGTTACTAGGCATTTTGGCAGGAGATGTAAATATCGCCTCTCCGATATTGGGTGAAGGATCAATCGACCCTGAAGAAGCAGTGCCCCCAATTACTCCGTTTACAAGCCAATGATCCGGCTGTACCGGCTGCCACGGAAATAAAGGAACAGGTCCTGCATCATCTTCAATGACTTTGCCTGCTTTATATACATGGAACAATGCGGAATTACCAGTAAGCATTGCTGCTGTACTGGTAGTATTATTTTCGTAACTAATAAAATAGGATTGATAAATTCCCCATTTACTGAAATGACTTATAGGAACCGTAAATGTATGTGCAACAGTATCTACACTCCCGCCTCCAACTCCATACCAATTTCCCTTATCATCTTCATAACCGATTCCGGCAGAAAGCGGACTTATCCCGGCAAGAAGTGAATCGGAATAATGAATTGTAAGTGTTGCGGGTTTACTAAAAGTAAGACCGTTCGGGCTAAAGTCATAAATTGCACTAAATCCATTCGGCAGTGAGTCAGTCGATATGTTAATTTTTACCGGTGTAGATGAACTTAATGCACCTTGAGGAATTTGTAATTTGATATTCCCATCAGAAGATGTTGCTGTTCCTCCTTCCGCACCTATTTCGCCTGACTTTGTTTGACCGGCCGAACTTACCGGGTTTGCTGAGGAACTTTTGTTGCAAGAATTCATTGATAAACATGCTATCAAAAAACATATACTGAGTACCGATAATAATCTCTTTAATAACTTTTTATGCATACAATTTTACCTTATTGTCATTTAAGGAATGTCATTTTATTTACTTTATAAAAACTGCCTGCCTGCATAACACAGAAATATATACCGCTCGATAATTTCGACGCGTTGAAATCTAAAGTATATTTTCCTGCCGACTCATCCTTATTAACCAGAACAGCTATCTGATTTCCGAGGACATCATAAACTTTTAAAACTACATGAGAGTGTTTAGGGATTTGATAATTTATTATTGTAGAAGGATTAAAAGGGTTGGGATAATTCTGAAACAATTTATATTTCTTTGGGATAAGATTATCAGAGGAGAATTTAACTCCGGTAGTGTTATCGTAAGGCTTTGCATATACCGTTGCATCATCTTCAATAGTTACCGTATCCGGATCGCCGTTTTCGTTTGTGCCGGGTAATGATCCGACAAACTTTCCCTTAAAAATATACCCGCTGTCAACCTTTTCCCACGTTGCATCAGGGGCTCCGTTATTATAACTATATACATCTTTTTTGGTATGCAAATAATAAAAATCAGAATTACCCCAACCAG
>JBJKQP010000241.1:0-7758 GCA_046705105.1 Ignavibacteriaceae bacterium
TTGGATATGGGAGAAATCATACACAATTGGCAAAAAAAACCTCCCGAATTAGTCCGGGAGGTTTACGGCCATGCTTGAGGGAATGCTTCATTTTTTACTCAGAGCAAATTATTTAGCCGAAAATTAAAAAATAAAAGCAAAATATATGAGCTCAGCGCAGCATTTATTTTACTATTGCATACATCACATAACATGAAGCCTCTATCTTCTTTAACCTTGCCTATACATCATAACAATTTATTATTTACATTTTAAAGCTGCGCTTTGCTCAAAATCAAATTCTATTTTTGAAGAAACAACCGCCATCTGCTGATTGCTATTTATTAGTAGTTATAACCACCAAATCACTTAATCAATTCATTTTTAGCATAAGCGAAAATATTCCATCGATATCTGCTACAGCAGAATTTGAAACAGTTCCTTTTGAACCGTACGAATTAAAATCAGCTAGAATGACGGTTGCTCCCTGTACCCCGGATTCCGTCTAACTAACCTAAACTGTTATCAATACTTTTTGATAACAATATTCTACCCACCCTCTAATGCTTCCCATTTACCTATCCCAATTAAAATGCCAAATTATTAATATGAGATTAGTGCTTTTAAATTACCTTTTTATGTACTTTTTAAAATAAGCCGGTATGATTAAGTACGAATATTTTTCGTCGTTTGATTTTTTTTCGTATGAAATATTAACAAATACAGGTAGTATTTTTTTGAGGTAAGGAATGAATTTTAAAACCGTAGGTTAATACAAAGTAAATATGTACCCGGACTAATATACAAATTTGCCATGGTATTATGAGTTTCTTTACCGTGAAAAAACAAGGCATCTACCTGGCTGTATAACCATACTACGGCAAAAGAAATCAATGAAATATTTTTCATTTTATATGCGCTATTATATGAATTATAATTATTATCTATTGTACTAATATTTGTAGCATTCAGGTAATCGTTCTTCTTTTTATTACTGTCTACTATAAAATAAATAGACGATGCAAGAGCAGCAACTCCAAGAGAAGTAAGAATAAGTCCTTTTACATTTTCATTATTATAAAATTGGCCTAATCCCGGGAATAGTATGGATCTTATCATTGTTTGTTTTAGATTATCATCGGGGACTTTTACGGGAATATTCTTAGTGACAAAAACAGTATCGGTTTTAATTCTTCCGAATAATTTTTCTCTCATCTTTTCTTTAGAATATTCGTCTTTTATATTTTTAAAAAAAGAAATTATTTTAGGAGAAGTTTTGGACGAATCGAATGTAAAAGATGAGTCTATTCTTAATATATGCAAGAAACAATTTCTTGCATCCTTATCATCCGATAAAGTGAAATGAGAAATTCCTTTCAGTTTATATACATCAATAAGCTGGTTTTTATTTAAAAGATCTTTATTTTCCAAAAGCCGCCTGGCACCGGAAATAACCTGCTTATATTTAAATCCTTCAAAATCAGTTTTTAATACAGCAATTGAATCTGCTTCCTGCTGTGCAAATGCCATAGCGGAAAACACAAGTATAAATAAAAGGCAGTAGTATTTATTAAGCATATTACTTCTTTGTAACCTTATTGCCTTCGCCTCTCATAACGATAAGCTGGGCCTCTTTCCCAAATGATGTGAGAAGGTACGAGCCTGCTCACTTTGGGAGGATAGGTTGAAGGCTATTTCAATAATATCATCTTTTTTGAGGCGGAATAATATCCGCAAATTAACCTGTAAATATATACACCGCTGGGGACAAAATTACCTGAATTATTCGTCCCGTTCCATGTTAAGTTATATTCTCCCGGAAGATAATATTTTGAAGTTAAGTTTTTTACCAGCTTTCCCAGAACGGAATAAACATTTACCGTAACCCTTGTAGAACGGGCTATTTTAAATTTTATATTAGTGGAGGGATTGAAAGGATTCGGATAATTATTTTCAAGTTTAAAAGTTTTAGGCCGATTGCCGAGGCCGGTTACTACCGTAGAAACCGAGCTATATCTTTCAATTTGTTCTACCGGCTGCCCGTTTTTATCGAACCCTCCGAACACATAAATATCACCCTGATAATTTACCGCAGCAGGATATTCCCTTGCATAATTTAAGGACTGTCCCTGAGTAACTGCGGCATTATCTCCGCTAACCGTAAACACTTCAGTGCGGGCAAGCGGTAAATTGGTTTCATCTATTCCGCCGATTATTATTATTTTGTTAGTATCCAAAGAAACCGCTACTCCTCTTGCTCTGGGCTTTTGAAGCTGAGTAGATATTATCTTAAAGGATTTATTTGTTAAATTAAATCTTAAAATTGTATTTGTAAGAACACCTATTGCACCTCCGAATATATAAATATTGTTTCCTAGGGCAGCAGACATTTGCTGGGAAGGAAAAACAGCCGGGTAAATGGAATCATCCGAAAATGTAACTTCGGATTTTGTAAGGTTATATTCAAACATGTAAGGAGAATGAGAATCATCTTCTTCCTGATCATCACCACCGAAAAAGAAGAATCTTCCGTCAACAATTTGTCCTGTAAAATATTCTCTATCAAAATATTGATTCTCATTATAAATCTGCGGAGGTGAATTAAAATCCCATACTTCCATGGTAGATGAATAAGTAGAATTCTTACTTGCGCCGCCGGCATAAAAAATACTATCCGAATATACACCCGCAATAAAATCCGATCTGCCTGTTTTCATAGAATCGGGAATACTCCATGTATTACTCTGCGGATCATATTCTTGTATAAAATTTACCTTAGAATTTAAAGTCTCGGAAAAACCGCCGAGGATATATATTTTATTACCGTGAACAACTGCCTGTGCGCCGTATACGGAAACAGGCATTTTCCCGATAACCTGCCATGATTGGGGGTAAATTGAAATACTAAAAATTACAAAAAATGTAAGCAAAAATTTCATTATTAATTCAAATATTTATTCCATATTAATCTTATATATACAAATTAAGTGCCATTTAATTTAACCTCATTTTTTATCAAAATTAACATCTATAATATTTGTTTTTTGCGCAATGATGGTTACTTTTTTCGTAATGGTTTTATAATCTTTATTTTTAACTGTAACCATATATGTGCCCGGCATCAAAATAACGGGTTTTCTTAAAGGTGTGGTTCCTATAAACTTTTTATTAATATAAATATCGCCCCACGGATAAATATTGCACTCAAGTTTACCGGTTATATCATCAAAATTTACTTTTATAGATTCGGAATCTCCCGCTATAATATTAATCTTCTTAATATAAGGAGGATAGTTCGGATGTAATAATTCAATAGTATGCCCGCCGGCTTTCAGTGAAATATTTAACGGGGTAATGTCTACTTTTTTATGATCGATAAAAACGCTTGCCCACGGATAGCAATTAACATTTAACTCTCCCTTAACTGTCTTTATAGCTTTTACGGCTTTGTTTTCTGAAGCAATGTCTTTTTTGGTACCGGAAGATGTATTTAGCACCGAATTACCTTCATCATAAATTAAATCGTCTTTACCGGCATAAGGGAATGTTAATCCTGTCTTTAATTGTGATAAATCCTTTTGTCCCGGTTGAGATCTATTACCGCTTAGTAATACAATTACGCTTATAATAATTAATAATATAACTGCCGCAGAAAAAACATATAATTTTTTGCGATTAAATTTAACTTTGGTATTTTGAGTTGTATCTTCATTTCCGGATTCAACTTTAAGATAATTTATTACTTCTTCCGCAGTTTTTGCCCTTTGTTCCAGGTTTTTACGAAGCATACATTTAATCGAATCTCTAACGGATTGCGGTAATTTATCCAGTTCTTCGGCTAGTGAATTTTCATTAAAATTAAGTATGTTGTTTATTGTAGCCGTAATATCTTTACCCAAAATGGGATTACAGCCTGTAAAAAGCTCGTAAGCAACCAGGCCGGTAGAAAACAAATCCGTCTGCCGGGTTTTATCTCCGTGAATTTGTTCCGGTGCCATATATCCGGGTGTACCGACTATAGAACTGCTGTTGGTAATGTTGGTTTCGTTAACTACCAGGGCAAGGCCAAAGTCTGCAATCTTTAATTCCAAATCGGAATTTACAAGTATATTCTCCGGTTTAATATCCCGGTGTATTATTTTATTATGATGAGCAACAGATAATGCTTTTAAAAGCTGCGTTAAAAGATAAATTTTCTGCTCGTTGGTTAACGAGTTATTCTTAATAACATCCCTTAAGGTAACACTTTCAAAATGTTCAAAAGAAATGTAAAAGAAATTTTTGAACGTACCGAAATCCAGTACCTTTATAATATTTTCGTTGTTCAATTTGGCAAGAATTTTAGCTTCCCTTTTAAATCTTTCCAGTATTGTATTATCCGGTAAGTCGCTTGTATCCAGGGTTTTTAAAATAATTTTTTTACCCAGGTAAATGTGGTTTGCCAAATAAACGGCAGCCTGTCCGTCTTTTTTAAGGCAATCAATAATTTCAAATTTATCAAATAATATTTCTAACGAAGCTTGACTCATCTTAATTTCTATAATTCTTCACCCATTTCTTTAATCTTAAGCTGGACCCATCGTACGGAAACGCCGAGAGATTTTGCAACCAGAGTCCGGTTGCCGTCAAATGACTGAAGACGTTTTTTTAAAATTGTTTTTTCAAGTTCTTTAAGGGTTCCTTTAAGCTCCGAGTCATCGGAGTCTTCTTCAATAATAATATGCTCGGGTAAAATTTTATCCTTTTCACAAAGAATTAATGCACGGTGAATAACATTTTCCAACTGTCTAACGTTTCCGGGCCAATTATATTTTTCCAGTATAGTTAAAGTTTTCGGATCTATATGAATATTATAATCCGAAAATTTGCTTATAAAATGTTCAACCAAAAGCGGAATATCACCGTGCCTTTCCCGCAACGGCGGAATTTTAATAGGAAAAACATTTAAGCGGTAAAAAAGATCCTCTCTAAATTTTCCTTCTTTAGATAGCTGCTTTAAGTCTTTATTAGTAGCCGTTATTACCCGGGGTTCCACTTTTATAACCTGTGTATCTCCTAGTCTAATAATTTCTTTATTCTGAAGCACCCTTAATAATTTTGCTTGCAGTGCAATTGAAATATCGGCAATTTCATCAAGAAAGAAAGTACCTTTGTCGGCAACTTCAAATAATCCCTTCTTATCCGTATTGGCACCTGTAAAAGCTCCTTTTTTATATCCGAAGAGTTCGCTTTCCAAAAGTGTATCCGGTATTGAGCCGCAAAACTGCGCAAGATATGGTTTCTCTCTTCTGTTGCTTAAATCGTGAATAGCACGAGCTATAAGTTCTTTGCCGGTACCGCTTTCTCCAAGCAAAAGAACCGTAGCATCCGTTGCTGCAACTTTATGAATTAAGGAAGCCAGTTTTTGCATAACCGTGCTTCTGCCTATTAATTGCGGTATGGTTTTGGACGACTGCAATTGGTTTTTCAATATCTGGTTTTCGTCCATAATTGCCTGGGTTTTAATTATCCTATCCAGTGCAAGTGCTACAAGATTGGAAAAGAAATCCAGGAACACAATATTACTTTCTGTAAATTCCTTTCTGTTAGCACGACTGTCTACAAGTATTACACCCCAAATTTTTTCATTATGTTTTATTGGTACGCCAAGAATAGATTTTATATTATGAATTTGTATGCTTTTAAATTGGGAAATGTTAGGATCGCTTTGAACATCATGATACAGGCATGGTTCTTTTTTCTGAATTACTTTTTGAAGCACGCCTGAAGAAAAAACGGATAAGTCCTTTATATCTTCCTGCTGAATATTTCTGGCACCGATTATTATAAATTGATTTTGTTCTTCATCGTACCTCACAAATAATCCTCTTTCCGCATTCAAAACCTTAATAATCAAATCCAATGTTTCGCGGATTAATGTATCTTCGTAAAAAGCAGAGTTAAGCGTTTGGCTTATTTGATAGAGAGTTTCGAACTGCTCTTTATTTATTAATCGTATCGAATCGGTGTAGTTAATTTCCATTTATTTTCTTTGTTTATTGAACTCTAAATGTTGCGGGTAAAGACCTGCATCTGTTCTGGAATTGATCGATTACCCAGATTACCCAATAATAGTTTCCGGCATTTAAAGATTGAGTTAGCTTGTATGTAATTGCGTTAGACGAAATATTGTCCTGCTTTAAGACTAGCTGAGAATTAGCAATATCATTAGTATAAATTTCAACCATATATCTAAAAGGGAATCCGGTTGGATATCTTTGCCAGCTAAGAACAGGCTGGGAAGAAACAGTTGTATCATTTGCCGGAAACTGAATTACAGGTCCGTTCTTAATTACTCTTGATACTTTGTCGCTTCCAATATTATAAATTCTGTTAAAAATATCTTTAACAATTATATTAAAGTTTAAACCGATTGTTTGTTCAATATCGGTAACATTTAGATCCTGGTTGTTTAGCGTTGTTTCATAATCTTTATTTGTAACATTAAAATCAAGTGCTTTCTTTAAATTCAATTGGCTGTTTTCGACATATACCGAATCAATATCATTATCTTTATCTGTTATCTTACAGTTTATCACTAGCTGGTAAGATTGGCCGGGCGGCGTAAACTGATTTATTACAACAGTATAAATTGAAATACTATCCAGCTGAGGAATTTTATTTAAATTAACATTGTAAATTAAACTTTTTGAATTCTTCCAGACAACATTTAATGTGTCCGCTCTATAACCGGTTTTAGTAAAAATTAGTTGTCCGTTTACCGGTAAGATATTATTGATAACAAAATTTCCGGTTGTATCAGTTTTAACAATTAAATTTGCATTACTCCAGTATACGGAAACTCCCGGAATTCCGGTATACGGAAGACTAAAAGTAAGCACTTTTCCGGAAATAGATGCAAACGGGTAATTAGGATTTTCCGGATCAAGCGGATTATTCCTTGGCGCATTACACGATATCAAGCTCATCATTACAAAAACAGCCAGCATTTTAAGTATAAAATTTCGGTCTTTGAAGACATCCACAAAGTAATTTAAATAATTCATTTGATCAAAAAAAGTGATAAGGAATAAATCACTATTATATAATTAATACCAGCAGCTTATTATGTAAACAATAATAAATAAGCTTTGCAGTAAAGATAATTCATTTGCTCGACAAATATTATAACATTTTTAGTATAATGAAGTCTGTTCGTGTGTAAGACAATGTAATGTACCTAATCCCCAAACAAGATCATGTGCGTGAATGCCAATTACCCGGTGATCGGTTATTAATTCGCTTAATATTCCCAGAGCTGTTTTATCATTCGGATCGTTAAAGGTAGGTACTAAAATCGTCGAATTTGAAATGTAAAAGTTTGCATAGCTTGCCGGAAGTCTTTGATTCTTAAAAACTACAGGTTCCGGCATTGGTAAATAAACCACATCTAATTTTGAACCGTCTTCCAGGCGAAAATCCTTCAATCGCTCTTTATTTTCCTGCAGGGCTTTATAATTTGCATCATTCGAATTTTTTTCTTGGACAAGCACAACAGTCTTTTCATTCACAAATCTGCAAAGATCATCCACATGCCCGTGTGTATCATCGCCCGCAATTCCTCTATCGAGCCATAAAACATTCGATACACCTAAATAATTTTTAAATATTTCCTCGTAATCTTTTTTTACAAATCCCGGATTCCTTACTTGTAGTTTTTCATCAAGAAGACATTCTTCAGTAGTAATTAAGGTACCTTTGCCGTTAACATCTATTGAGCCGCCTTCCAGTACAACACGC
>JBJKQP010000242.1:0-2537 GCA_046705105.1 Ignavibacteriaceae bacterium
TGGTCGGGGAGCCATGTGGGGAGTTTCCATAAACGTAAATGATATGCTTGAAAAAAATAATTCAAGCTTTACCAATGAAATTCTTCCCCCGCCGGATTTGAATTTGTTTTTAGGGTATAATTTTTCCGGCCGTTTTCAATCAGATATTTATGCAGGGTATATTACGTTTGCAGACAATTGGAACGGGCCGGATGTTGGACTTTCGTTAAAATATTTGGTAATAAATAATTCCTACATAGTTACCGGTCTGGAGTATAATTCTATTAACGGAGAAAATAATTTGCCGGGGAATAATACTCCGGTATTTTATAAAAGAAATTTTACATTTATCAATTTAGGTGTTGAACGCTTTTTCACTAAAAAATTCTTTATTGAAGTTATTTATTCGGAACCATTAAACAGAGATAAAATATACGGTGCCGGCGGGAGTATATACTCCGGTAAAACAGTTGAGCATTATAAACTTACCGGTAAATTAAGATTGAGCTTTGGGTTTGATTTTTCAATTTAAGTAATACTATTTTTTTTGTAAAAAATTTTGTAAATTATCTTGGGTTTTGATTTAAAGCTTCAATTTTAAATGAGGATTAAAAGGAGGAAATCAATGAAGCACATCCATTTTGTTTCTATACTTATGTTGCTATTTATGGGTTGTTCAGGTATTTACACACTACAAAATTACCCATCCAAGCAAAAGTTTTACGAAGACTTTAACAACTTTGCAAAGAATAAAAATTTAAAAGTTACTTTAAATAATGATAGTTCATTTGTTACACAAAAAGGTACAAAAATATCAAATGATAGTCTTATTTTTATAAGTATTGACAGTAAAACAGAAGTTAATAATATTCCTCAATCTATTCCGATTAATAAAATTAAAGATGTTCATTACAAACTTAATTGGCCGGGAATATTTCCCGGTTTAATTTTAGGTATACCGCTTGGAATTATTATAAGCGTTAGTAAAATTATTCCGGCTAATTCAACCGAAGGATCTCCCCCTAGACCCTCTTATGATTATATTACCTCATCTCTTATAGGTTTTCCGTTAGGCATAATTATAGGTGGAACCGCCGGCTATTTTATAGGTTTTAATTATACCTATGTATTTAATCATTAGCCCATACATTTTGGTAACCTTACCGGTTGCACAGCTTTAACAAACTTGAAGTTCTAAAGTCAGTGACCTTTATGTAGGATATAAAGTATAGGATAAAATAAAAATTTTTATCGAACTATTTTTCTATAGTGAATTCTTTGTGTCTTAGAGTCTTGGTGGCTATTTATGCAATACCTTTAAAAAATAATTGATTGCCCTCCGAAAAAAAAGACACCATATTCCGTCTTCCATCACCCGGCTTAATTGCTCTAAAGTAATATTAGTATATTGTAACTGGTTTGTGACAGTTTTGTTATAATTAATTTTTATATTGCGGTTAATTAAACAAACCGGTTATATGAAAAGCATACTAATAATAGAAGACGATAAAGAAATATCCGGCCTGCTGGAACTTCATTTAACGGATACGGGATATAAAGTTTCAAAAAGCTTTAACGGAACTGAAGGACTAAAAAAAGCATCGGGTGAAAAATTTGATCTGATAGTGCTTGATGTTATGCTGCCGGGAATGAACGGGTTTGATGTTTGCAAAGAAATCAGGAAGCAGGAAATACAAACTCCTATACTTATGCTTACTGCAAAATCCGAGGAACTGGATAAAGTGCTCGGACTTGAATTCGGTGCGGACGATTATCTTACCAAGCCTTTCAGCATACGGGAATTTATAGCACGCGTTAAAGCTATCTTCCGCAGGGTCGATTCGCTTATCCAGGGCGGGAATAAAACAAAAGACATCAAATACAAAGAATTAAAAATAGATGTAACCAACCGGATTGTACTTTTAAAAAACGAAAGAATAGAACTAACTCCGAAAGAATTCGACCTTCTTTACCTGTTGGCATCGCACCCCGGGCGAACTTACACAAGGGAGAACTTGTTAAGCTTAATCTGGGGTACAAGCTACAGCGGATATGATCATACTGTTAATTCCCACATAAACCGGCTAAGAACAAAAATCGAAGATGATTTATCCAATCCATTGTATATATTAACAACCTGGGGCGTGGGTTACAGGTTTAACGACAGGCTTGAAGATTAGATTTTTAATCTTCGGGTTCTCTGTGCAGCCTCAGTGTTACTCTGTAAATTTTTTTGTTACACTAAGAAACACAGAAAAGACACAGAGTTCTACTGAGAATGCTCATATAAGTTAAGTATGTTTTTATAAAAATTGATCACATTGCATGATGAAAAATTTTTTTAGCTCTCTATTCTGGAAAATATCAGCGGTGTTTTTATTAATTCTTTTGCTGGTCTCCGTTGTGTACATGTTAATTTCAATTAATACTGCGGAAATGTACTTCCAGGAAACCAGGCAAAAACTTGATACCAACATTGCTTCCCATATTGCCGCCTATAATAATTTCTTTTCCGGCGATTCTTTAAACCAAGCAGTACTTAAAGAAGTTTTTCATAA
>JBJKQP010000243.1:0-8372 GCA_046705105.1 Ignavibacteriaceae bacterium
GGTTGGTAGAGCATCCCGATAAAATCGGGAAGGTCACCGGTTCAATCTCGGTATTAGTTCTTTGAATAAGAAGAGTCATTGATAAGAATGAGTTTATCATTATTATGAATGGAATAAAAACCAACTGCTGACGTAGCTCAGTTGGTAGAGCATCCCGATAAAATCGGGAAGGTCATCGGTTCAATCTCGGTATTAGTTCTTTGAATAAGAAGAATCATTGATAAGAATGAGTTTATCATTATTATGAATGGAATAAAAACCAACTGCTGACGTAGCTCAGTTGGTAGAGCACATCCTTGGTAAGGATGAGGTCACCGGTTCAATCCCGGTCGTCAGCTCTAGATTAAATCAACTTTTAAAAAGAGATTAAAAAGAATTAGTTGTAAGAGCATATCCTTGGTAAGAATGAGGTTATCCCGATAAAATCGGTATAGTCAGCTCCATAAATAAGTAAACAAATAAGTGTAGAATAATGAGAGAAATTATAACTTTGGAATGTACGGAGTGTAAAAGAAGAAATTACACAACAACAAAAAACAAACGGCTTCATCCCAACCGTGTTGAATATAAAAAATATTGCCGTTGGGATAAAAAGCATACTATTCATAAAGAAACTAAATAATTATAAAATAGCTACGTCAGTAGCTCAATTGGAAGAGCAGCGGTCTCCAAAACCGCAGGTTGGGGGTTCGAGTCCCTCCTGACGTGCTGAGTAAAACAGAGTGAGTTTTATATGAAAGAAAAAATAGTTACTTTCTTCCAGGATGTGGTTAAGGAAATGAAAAAGGTTACCTGGCCGACTATGGATGAATTAAAAGAATCTACCACTGTTGTTATTGTTTCTTGTTTAATGATTTCAGCTTTTACGTATGTAATTGATATGATAATTACACAATTATTTAAAGGAATATTTTAACGGATGTCTGAATCTGAGTTAAGATGGTATGTAATAAGGACTTTTTCGGGGCATGAAAATAAAGTTAAAAATCTTATTGAAGCCGAATTACGGGACAATGAAAATCTTCAAGTAAAAATTGAAGAAATTCTAGTTCCTACCGAAAAAGTTTTTGAGGTAAAAGACGGCAAGAAAAAAAGCAAAACAAAAAACTTTTTTCCCGGTTACATCTTGGTAAAGGCAGACCTGGATAACCAGGTAAAAGATTTCATTTTAAACACTCCGTCTGTTATGGGGTTCCTCGGAATGAAAAATAATCCCGAACCGCTTCACCCGGAAGAAGTTAAAAGAATTGTAGGTAGAATTTCCCAGGATGAAAGCAGTGAAAGAATGGAAACATTTTTTAGGAACGGTGATGTAGTAAAAATTATTGACGGTCCGTTCAACAATTTCAGCGGAACTATTCAGGAAGTTAACGAAGAAAAAATGAAGATTAAGGTTATGGTTTCAATTTTTGGTAGAAAAACTCCGGTTGAAATCGACTTTGTACAAGCAGAATTAGAAAAATAATTAAGTATTTATTCCAATAAGGTAACAAAAATGGCTAAAAAGATATCTGGATATATAAAATTACAAATACCTGCCGGTAAAGCTAACCCATCGCCGCCGGTTGGTCCTGCGTTGGGACAAAAAGGCGTAAATATTATGGAGTTTTGTAAACAATTTAATGCAAGGACTTCTGAGAAAGACGGCTTAATTATTCCGGTTGTAATTACTGTCTTTTCGGATAAATCTTTTACATTTATAACAAAAACCCCTCCGGCTGCAGTCCTTCTTAAGAAAGCTGCTAAAATTGAAAAAGGTTCACCGGAACCGCATAGAAATAAAGTTGCTAAAGTATCAAAAAGCCAGGTTCAGGAAATTGCACAATTAAAAATGCCGGATCTTAATGCTTTTGATATCGAGCATGCCTCCAGCATGGTTGCAGGAACTGCAAGAAGTATGGGTATTACGGTAGAAGATTAGTAAAACAATCAATATATACCGAAAGTTCAAAAGGAAAAACAAAAATGCAAAAGACAAAAAGAAATAAAGAAATTAGCAAATCGGTTGATAAATCAAAAGAATATAGCTTGGAAGATGCTATAAAGATTCTAAAGGAACAATCTAAAGTTAAATTTGTTGAATCATTGGATTGTGCAATAAGATTAGGTGTAGATCCGAGACATGCAGACCAGATGGTTAGAGGCGCTGTTTCACTTCCTCACGGAACCGGTAAGCAGGTTAGAATTTTAGTTGTTGCCAAAGGTTCCAAAGTTCAGGAAGCCTTGGATGCCGGAGCAGATTATGCCGGATTTGAGGAATACATTGAAAAAATTAAAGGCGGCTGGGCTGATGTTGACGTTGTAATTGCTACACCGGATACTATGGGTGAACTTGGAAAGCTCGGAAGAATTCTTGGGCCTAAAGGTTTAATGCCTAATCCTAAAACAGGCAGAGTAACAATGGATATTGCTAATGTAGTTAAGGAAGTTAAAGCCGGCAAGATTGAATTCCGTGTAGAAAAAACCGGAATTGTCCATACTTCTTTAGGCAAATTAAATTTTGAAGTTGATAAATTAGCGGAAAATACCCGCGCATTTTTAAATACTATTATAAGATTGAAACCTGCTACTGCAAAAGGACAGTATGTAAAGAGTTTATATTTATCCAGCACAATGGGCCCCGGTTTAAAAATTATGAGGGATGAAATAGCTGCTCATTGAAAAATAAAAAAGTTTACGCACTCTATAAAAAATGCTTCAAAGATCCGGATATCCGGAAAGGTAACGATTAATTAAAATCCGATATGGGAGAAAAATGTTGAATGCCGATCAAAATGAAATCCTGCAAGAGGAGGTAAAATCAGCTCCGTCTGAAACGGAGGAAGTCCGTAATGCAGGGAATAGAAATAAAAAATCGGAAGTCGTTTCCGAAGTAAAGGAAATGCTTCAAAGTTCTTCGGCAGTTTTTCTTACAGATTATACAGGTATTAATGTTTCAGACATTAATGAAATTAGAAATAGCTTTAGAAATGAAGGTGTTAAATATAAGGTATATAAAAACACTTTATTTAAAAGAGCTATTGACGAATCCGGTAAATATGAAAAACTGGCGGAACACTTAGTCGGAATGACCGGTTATGCTTTCGCATCCGATAACCCGGTTGTTCCCGCAAAGATCATCAAAAAATATTTTGATGCTAATAATAAATTGGTACTTAAAGCTTGCTATATTGAAGATCAATATTTCCCGGGCGATAAGCTGAATGAAATAGCTTCTCTGCCTACGAAGAAAGAAGTAATTGCAAGTATACTAGGAAGTGTAAATGCACCGGTTTCCGGAATTGTTGGTGCAATAAATGCTGTTATTAGAGATCTTGTTAGTGTTATTGATGAGATTTCCAAGAAACAAGCAGCATAAAAAATTTTTAAGAAGAATATAATTAGGAGAAAAAATAAAATGTCGGAAAAAGTATCTGAAATAGTAGATAAAATTAAAGGCTTATCTTTAATGGAAGCATCCGAATTAAAGAAAGCATTGGAAGATGAGTTTGGTGTAACTGCAGCGGCACCTGTTGTCGTTGCCGGTGGTGGTCCTGCCGCAAACGGCGCAGCACCGGTTGAAGAAAAAACCGAATTCGACGTTGTGCTTAAAACTATTGGTGATAAAAAGATAAATGTTATTAAAGTAGTTAGAGCTCATACCGGATTGGGCTTAAAAGAAGCAAAAGACCTCGTAGACGGCGCTCCGAATACCGTTAAAGAAGCGGTTTCCAAAGAAGAGGCTGAAAAACTTAAAAAAGAGTTTGAAGAAGCCGGCGCTACCGTAGAAATAAAATAAATCTATTTATGTTAGGTAAATATAAGAAGTGATCCCACTTTTTCGGGATCGCTTTTTATGTTTTTGAATACGCTGTTTTATGCCGTGATAGTAAAGAAAAAGAACGAATAATAATGGAGGTTAAAATTGGATAATCAAAGAATTTCCTTCGGAAGAATTTCCTCTGTAATTGAGCCGCCCCATTTGTTGGACATACAAATTTTAGCTTTTGAAGAGTTTGTTCAGCTTAGAACTCCGCCCAATAAAAGAGAAAATAAAGGATTGCAAGCGGTCTTTAATACTAATTTTCCGATTTTCGATAACAAGGAAAATTATAGACTGGATTTTATCGAATATTATATAGAAAAACCGCGTTTCTCTGTTCATGAATGTATGGAAAGAGGACTAACTTATGCAGCTCCGCTGAAAGGGAAACTTCGTCTTTCTACAAAAGACCCGGAAACTCAGGAATTTGTTAATAGTGTTGAACAGGAAGTTTATTTAGGAAACCTTCCTTATATGACTGATAAAGGCAC
Organism: Ignavibacteriaceae bacterium; assembly: GCA_046705105.1. Classification (GTDB taxonomy): domain Bacteria; phylum Bacteroidota; class Ignavibacteria; order Ignavibacteriales; family Ignavibacteriaceae; genus FEN-1297. The sequence continues at coordinate 4,294 of JBJKQP010000243.1, forward strand.
TTTTGTTATTAACGGAGCAGAAAGAGTTGTCGTCTCTCAGTTGCACCGTTCACCCGGTGTTGCTTTCTCCCAAACAGTTCACCCGAACGGAACACCTATTTATTCGGCAAGAATTATTCCGTTAAGAGGTTCATGGGTAGAGTTTGCTACCGATATAAATTACGTTATGTATGTATACATTGACCGTAGAAAGAAATTTCCCGCAACAACTTTATTACGCGCTCTTAATTTTGCAACGGATGAGGAAATTCTGAATCTGTTTGATTTAGTTCAGGAAATTAATGTTAAAAAAGTTAAAATTGAAGAATTCGTAGGCAGGACAATTGCCAGCGATGTATTTGATATGTCTACCGGTGAAATTTTCTTAACTAAAGACAGCGTACTTACCGAAGAAGATCTTGAAAGATTAAAAGAAGCTGAAGTTGAAACATTAAAGTTTATCCAATCCGATAATCCGGTAGATTCCGATTTAATAGTAAATACATTACGCAAAGATACTTCCAGTACAAAGGAAGAAGCTTTGTTTTCAATTTACCGTCAATTACGTTCCGGCGAAGCTCCGGATTTGGATACCGCCCAATCATTAATCGATAAATTATTCTTTAACGATAAAAGATATGATCTTGGTGATGTAGGCCGGCATAGAATGAATGATAAATTAAAACTCAATATGCCGGAAACAACTACCGTCCTTACTGTGGAAGATATAATTGCAATAATGAAATACATCATCAAGTTGAGAAACGGTAATGAAAGCGTTGATGATATAGACCACTTGGGAAATAGAAGAATTAGAACTGTAGGCGAACAACTAGGACAGCAGTTTAACGTGGGTATGGCGCGTATGGCCAGAACAATTAAAGAAAGAATGAACATGCGCGATACCGAAAACTTTACACCGCAGGATCTGGTAAATGCTAGGACAATAAGCAGTGTTATAAATGCATTCTTCGGTACAAACCAGTTATCGCAGTTTATGGATCAAACAAATCCGCTGGCGGAATTAACTCACAAGAGAAGAATGTCGGCATTAGGACCCGGAGGCTTAACCAGAGAAAGAGCCGGATTTGAAGTTCGCGACGTTCACTACACACATTACGGCCGCTTATGTCCTATTGAAACACCCGAAGGACCGAATATCGGTTTAATTTCTTCTTTAACAATATATGCAAGAGTAAACCGTTACGGCTTTCTGGAAACACCATACAGAAAAGTTATAAAAGGTAAAGCTTCAACCGAAATAGAATATTTAACTGCAGAGCAGGAAGACTTATTTACAATTGCGCAGGCAAATGCTCCGCTTGATGAACAAGGAAAATTCGTTCACGAAAGAGTAAAATCCAGGTTCAAGGGAGAATTTCCCATAGTTACACCTGAAAATCTTCAATATATGGATGTTGCACCCGCGCAGCTTGTAAGTGCAGCGGCAGCTTTAATTCCGTTCCTGGAACATGATGATGCAAACAGAGCATTAATGGGTTCAAACATGCAGCGCCAGGCCGTTCCTTTATTACGGCCGGAAGCTCCGCTTGTCGGAACCGGTCTTGAAAGAAAAGTTGCCACGGATTCCCGCGCAGTTATAATAGCAGAAGACAACGGAGTTATCGAAAGCATAGATGCCGATCATATTATAGTTAATTATGATGTGAATCCAAACAGTACCGAAGCTTTAACAAACTTTAATGATGTTAGGCGTACGGTTTACAGTCTTATTAAATTTCACGGCACCAACCAGGAAACATGTGTTAACCAAAGACCAATTGTTAAGGAAGGTCAAAGAGTGGTTAAAGGGCAGGTACTTGCTGACGGCAGTTCTACCGATCAAGGAGAATTAGCTCTTGGTAGGAATGTACTGGTTGCATTTATGCCCTGGCGCGGTTATAATTTTGAAGACGCAATTATAATCAGCGAAAAAGTTGTAAGTGAAGATGTTTATACCTCTATTCATATTGAAGAATTTGAACTTCAGGTAAGAGAAACAAAACGCGGCGAAGAAGAATTAACAAGAGAAATTCCGAATGTTAGCGAAGAAGCTGTTAGGAATCTAGATGAAAACGGAATTGTTCGCGAAGGCGCTGAAGTAAAAGAAGGAGATATTCTTATAGGTAAAATAACACCTAAAGGAGAAACCGATCCTACGCCTGAAGAAAAACTTCTTAGAGCAATCTTCGGAGATAAAGCCGGTGATGTTAAAGATGCATCATTAAAGGCACCTCCGGGATTAAAAGGTACCGTAATCAAAACAAGGTTGTTCAGTAGAAAAAGAAGAGATACCGAAGCTAAGAAACTTGAAAAGAAACAACTGGATACTCTGGAGAACCAGCACAGCCAGGACCTTAAGACAAATTATGAAAAGCTAATTGAAAAATTAACAAAAATAACAAACGGAGAAACAACTACAGGTATAAGAGATCTTGAAGGTAGTGTCGTTTTAAGAAGCGGAACCACAATAAAAGATTCTACGTTTTCTTCCATGGAAGATGTAACCAAACTGGATTACACTTTGGATTGGTTCGAATCTAAAAAAATAAACAATTTAATTAAGACTTTATATAAAAATTATTTTGACGTCCTTGCAGATCTGGAAGAAGAATTTAAAAGAGAAAGAATTAAGATAACAAGCGGCGATGAACTTCCTCCGGGAATTGTACAGCTTGCAAAAGTTTATGTTGCCAAAAAAAGAAAATTGTCCGTCGGAGATAAAATGGCCGGACGGCATGGTAATAAAGGTGTTGTCGCAAAAATTGTTCCTGCCGAAGATATGCCGTTTTTACCTGATGGAACTCCGGTTGATATAATTCTAAATCCTCTCGGCGTACCTTCGCGTATGAACCTAGGTCAGTTATACGAAACAGCACTTGGCTGGGTTGGTAAAAAGTTGGGTGTAAAGTTTGCAACACCGATTTTTGACGGGGCTAAAGTTGAAGATGTTGAAGAGTGGCTGGAAAAAGGCGGCTTTGATAAAGGCAGCAAGACCGACTTGTACGATGGAAGAAGCGGTGAAAAGTTCCACCAAAGAGTAACTTGCGGCTACATTTACATGTTAAAGCTTAGCCACCTTGTTGATGATAAAATCCATGCCCGGTCGATTGGACCTTACTCATTAATTACACAACAGCCGCTTGGAGGTAAAGCCCAGTTCGGCGGCCAAAGATTCGGTGAAATGGAAGTATGGGCGCTGGAAGGATACGGTGCTTCCCATATTCTGCAAGAAATTTTAACAATAAAAAGTGATGATGTTGCCGGAAGAGCAAAAGTATATGAAGCAATAGTTAAGGGTGAAAATCTACAGGAACCGAATATTCCTGAGGCATTTAACGTGCTGATTAAAGAACTTCAAGGTTTAGGCCTAGATATAAAAATTAATTAGCCGGATTGATGCTGACCGCTTAAATGCGGAAATGTCCCCGGATTGACGGGGTCAATTTTTTCACTTAGAAATTAGGAGATAATAAAATGCCATATAGAGTTCAAGAAAATGCGATGCGTGATTTTAACAGTATCACTATTGGTTTAGCAAGCCCGGATGATATTTTGTCAAGATCTTATGGAGAGGTTACAAAACCGGAAACTATAAATTACAGATCATTTAGACCGGAAAAAGACGGATTATTCTGCGAAAAAATATTCGGACCTACACGTGACTGGGAATGTTTCTGCGGTAAGTACAAAAGAATACGTTATAAAGGAATTATTTGCGATAGATGCGGTGTGGAAGTAACCCAAAAAAGTGTTCGACGCGAAAGAATGGGACACATTGCACTTGCTGTTCCGGTTGTTCACATCTGGTTCTTTAGAGCACAGCCTTCCAAAATCGGAAATATTATCGGCTTAAGCCTAAAGGAACTTGAAAAAATAATTTATTACGAATCATATGTTGTTATTAATCCAGGACCAACGGGATTGAGCAGGTTGGATCTGGTATCGGAAGATCAGTACTTTGAAGTTTTAAATTCTCTTCCGGCCGGAAATGAAAAACTTGACGAAGATGATCCTAAAAAGTTCGTTGCAAAAATAGGCGGTGATGCCGTAAAAGAAATTCTTAAAAATACAGATGTTGAAAAACTTTCTAAAGAATT
>JBJKQP010000244.1:0-23462 GCA_046705105.1 Ignavibacteriaceae bacterium
ACGTTCAATTACATATTCTCTATTTTCATCATCAAAATAACCGTAACGCATAAGTCTTAACCTCTAGTTAATAATTTAAATAAGAATCTTTTATATAAGGCAAAGCGCAAAGTGCATAGAGCAAAGCAAAAGCACTCTTAGCATACCTCAGTCAAAGCGAAACCGATATGTCGAAAGTAATTCAATTTACCATAACGCTTTGAATTCGGGCATGCGGCACTATGCACTATGCTTTTTACGCTATGCGGGTTTCTATCCATCATCATACTTCCACCAGTTCTTTTTGTTCTTCCTCGTCCTGTTCGGTTTTTCTGAACGGAACCAGCCAGGAAATTAAAAACGACGGGATAGTTGCAATCATAACCCAGATAAAAAAATGTTCATATCCAAGATAGTCACTTATGAAACCGCTTATCATAGAAGGAATTAAAAAACCAAGCTGCATAAGAGATGTAGCAAATGCATAATGAGCCATTTTATATTTACCGGGTGCAATTTGCTGCATCATAAACAAAGTTAATCCTATAAAGCCAAAACCGTATCCGAAATATTCAAACACCACCGACACACTTATTATTAGAAAACTTGTCGGCTGAAAAATTGCCAGATAAGTATACACAGCAAAAGGTATATTAAAAAATGCACATAAGATGAGTAAAGATTTTCTCAATCCTCTGTTTGCAGTAAAATAACCTGCCAGTACCGAACCTACAATAAAAGCAAGCGGCGGGAAGAATCCGTATAAAATACCTATATCTTCCGTAGACAGCCCAAGTCCCCCGTGCGCTCTTCCTGCTCTCATAAATAAAGGAACAATCTTAACTGCCTGCCCTTCTGCAAACCTATAAATAACTAGAAATGCAATTCCCCAAAAGATATATTTTTTTTGAAAGAAAGTTTTTATAACATCTAAAAACTTGGAAGAAGCTTCTTTGAATGTCTTAACATTTTGTGCTTTACCGCCTGTAGGTAAAAATTTAAGATGGTAAATACTAAATAAAATAAGAATTGCACCGAACGAACCCATTACTATAGTCCAGGCAGGTTTTACTCCCATATCTTTTTCCAGGATTCCGGCTAATAGTACAAAGGCACCTTGAGATAAAATTTTACCCACATTATAAAAAGCTCCCTGCCATCCTACATACTTGGCTTGTTCGGTAAAATTAAGTACGGTTATATAAACACCGTCCGCAGCAGTGTCGTGTATTGATGAGTTAAGTGCAATTAGTCCGAAAAATATAATTGTCCATGCAAAGTATGTCGGAAGCTGTAATGTTAAAATAAGCAGCCCGAAACATACACCCCCCAAAAACTGAGTTGCGATTACAAAATCTTTTTTAGTCCTGAACATTTCCATAATAGGTCCCCACAAAGGTTTCAAAGCCCAGGGGATTGTTACAAGACTGGTAAAGAAGGCAATCCTTGCATCTGAAATTCCAAGATCTTTATACATTAAAACCGAAACAACATTAACAATTACAAAAGGTAAACCTTCAGCAGTGTAAAGTGTCGGGACCCAAAATGCGGGACTAACTTTTTTTGCAACTTTTTCGGTCATTAAACTGCCTATTAAATATTATTGAATAAACCCGGAATTCCCCAAAATTTTTTTATAAAAATCCGACCGGAATTTTATTTAAAATTATTCCGATCAGCAGAAAGGACTAAGTATTTATACTATTGATTTTTTCCATAAATACCAGCAGTAATTATTTACTTAAGTGTTATTTGGTTTTTGAGATTTATTATCTATCTACACTTACACCCAAGAACCCCTTCCCTTAGCGGGAAGGGGTAGGGAATGGGTCTTATTTTAGAAGCATCATTTTCTTAGTGACGATATTATTACCCTGTCTTAATGTATAGAAGTAAACACCGCTGGCGAAGTTGTTCATATTAACGCTAACCTCATAATTACCATTGCTTCTATATTCATTTGCAATTACTGTCTTTACCAATTGACCCATTACATTATAAACCTTTAGACTAACATTACCTGCTTTAACAAGACTAAACTTAATCATAGTTGATGGGTTAAACGGATTAGGATAGTTATTGCTTAATTCAAATTTGCCAGGCAAAGTATTTGGAGTTTGGGCAACACCTGTGTAACCGTTAGTGAACCATCCGCCGTCGCCAATTGCTTTACCGTCAGTACCGCCTGTTTTTAATGTAGCATTTGTATACTGCATATCTGCCGATTCCGGAAGCGGCCAGGGTGGTGTCCAATCATATGGTTCCGGTTGGGGAATATCTGTAATTTTGGTTCCATATATTTGCGAACCATCATAAGTACCGTTTCTTACAGCAGTAAAGTAAGCAAAAAAACCTGCACCGTATCCTGTTCCGCCATTAAGAGTTGCATCAATAGCGGGTCCGAATCCCGGATCTATACTTACATTACCCGAAGCTACAAATCCCGGCCATTCGGTCGGATGATCAAACATATATTTGGTTGTATCGTTCATGAAAGTGGGTGTGTAAATCGTATCTACTGTTGCAGTATCATTCCAGGTTTTATAAAAGTCAGTAAGTGCCTTAGACCAATAGCAATCATTGTTCTTTACTTCTACTTTACGTAGTTTTTCTGCAGCAGGATCACCCGGACCAGATGCAGCATGCCCTAAAAGAATAGAAGCAGTTGTTGAATCGAGAAGACCTATAGTTATTATTGATGGGCCTGTATTAGGAGTAAATGAATCCCATCCGGCAAATTCAGTTCTGTTCTCTCCGCCTGCATAGGCATTATAAAATAGATTGTTATCAAATTTAGCATTTACAACTCTATCAACGAAGAAAGGATTTTTAAATGTATTTATGATATTGCAATGCGAGACTTCAAAATAATTTATAATTCCGCCTGTTGCCGCACAAACATACGCCGCAACAGCGCTTAAAGTAGAATATCTAACTATAATTGTATCGGTCTTAAATGCTCCGACACCGTTCTGATTTCTAATAAATTCTCCCTCGTACCAGTCACCGGCACCTGGGTTGAATGAATTTCTCATCTTGCAGTTTGTAATATAGAGATTATCCCAATTTGATTGGTAGCTAAAAGCATCTCCCGTGAAATCGTCAAATACCAGGTTATCTGCTGTAAGACTTATACTATCTGCTAAAATAGATAAAGCTACACCATATCCGGCGGTATTATTAATTGCAAGTCCCAAGAAATAAATATTTTTTACTGTTACCCTTGTACCGGTACCTGTAAATGCGAAGAATGTACTTGGTATTGTACCTCCGGAAAGGACATCCGGTTGAATAGTAGGCAGTTTTCCGGTTGAAGGATCAGGTACTCCAATAATTGATACACCGGATTTTATGGTTATAGTAGCATCAAATATATAACATGTATCAAGAGAAACTAATTGGTATACGCTGTGCTTTTGAGCTCCCGATGAAGTGGTATCTCCTCCGATTTCCTGATCCAAAGTGGAAGAACTACTGGCGTATAAAGTTAATGTACCGCTTTGTGCATATGTTTGTTTCGGCACTATCAGGAACAACATAAGCCCTAGCAGAAATATTGTTGTGAAAAAAGCTTTCATGAAATTACTCCTTTCAGTAAAGATTAAATAAATTATTTTTTTTTGATAGAATCTCTTAAGTTAAAATTCTATCTGTGAATACAGCTAAAAAAACCTCACCTCCTTTTTTCTTTTCAGCTTTTAATATTTTAATGATTATTTATTTGTATTATTTTATATCTTCATAACATTTAAGAACTTAAAATCAAAAAGTTAAAAGTTTACGCGTAATCCTAAATCAGCGGTCAACCCGTAATCCTGCTCTGTCTGCGGCACTCCGGTAGGAGCTTGAATTACTGTTACATCTTTTTCACTGTTTACATTACTTATGTCTCCGTAAAGCTGCAAACCGTACCACGGCAGATCTTGTTTTGCGGATATATCCCACCTTCTGTATGCAGCAGTAGTACTGCGAAGTTGCGGCCAGAAATTGGGGCCTGAAAAAATATTACTTTGATAAATCATTGAAACTCTAATTGAAAAGCCCTGGTAATCATAGCCAATAGATAAGTTTGCGATATCGTCCGGCTGATAAAGTAACCTATCTGTAAATGCGGTATCTACATAAGTTATACCGCGGCCCACTCTTACAATATTAACGTAAGGGTATTTCTCTTTCGAAATTACATGAGTATAATTAACACTAAGAACTAATCCGTCGAACGGCTGCGGCAAATACCAAAAGTGAGTTTGCCAGTCAAACTCAAATCCGTAATCGGTTGCCCGGTTTGGATCGTTGATAAATGTAGCCACACTATAATTGCTTTTGGTTGAACTCGGCCTAAACCTTTGCGGATAATATGGTAATGCCTGATCCCCCGACACATAGAATGTCCACGGATAGATTAAGTTGTCTATTTGTTTTAAGTATCCGCCTACGGTAAGAAGGCCTATTGAGTTGCTGAAAAATGAAAAGTAAAGATCATAGTTTGTTGAGCGTGATGGAGAAAGTTGAGAATTATTCCAGGAAATTGTCCCTCCCGTTGACGCCGGGATATTTATCCTTGGTATTATGGCATTGAAATCCGGATAAGCCAGAGTATGTGTATAAGATAAACGAACATTCATCCATGTAAAAGGTACGTATTTTACTGCGATATCGGGAAGCCAGTAACCATGGTTTACCGTAACGGTAGTATCATAATGGCGGTATGGCCCTCCGGTTGCGGATTGAATGTTTTCCAAACCCTGAGGAGCTGTATAAACAGTTTGAAGGTTTTGGTAACGAACCCCCGGAATTATAGTTAATTGCGGACCAATGTTTACGGTTGCCATTACGTATGCAGCACTTTGGTTCTCATGGCCCTTATAATTATAAGTAGTAGAGCCGAAATTATCGAGGGAATAGGCTATTGCATCGTTGTTCTTAGCAATTAAATTAACATTATTATCCAATAAAGTTGATACTTCCGAAAGCATGCTTACATTCAAAGGATAAATCATAGGGTAAGTACCTTCAAGAAATTTTCCGTAATTGTAATTCGGATCGATAAAAGGTCCGATTGGTATACTTGTAGTGTTTCTATATTTTGCGGTTGAAGGAAAGTGCCCTGCAATTAGGTTGTCAACAAATGTTGCGCTTGCAAGTCCTAATCCGTCACCCCTTGTTTGTCCGTACAAATATTTCCTGGTTTCATATCTAAACCTGCCGCCGAATTTTATAATGGAAGTAACATTATCCGAGAAGTTTACATTTGTTGATAAGTCTACTGAGCCGGTTAAGGCACGCGCGCCCGAAAAGCTGTTGTAGGTTTGTACCGCATTTAAATAAGTTAAATCCGCATTATTGTTAGCGGCTTTAGGTATATTTTGCGGATTCAAATTTGCTACTCCGTAAAGTACTCCGAGCCCTGCCGAACCCTGCTGGAATGTTACAGTCCAGTCGTGAGGATTTTTGGTCTCGGTATATGCGTGAGAAAATTGTGCATCTAAGTTAAAAATAGGTAATTGGTACTTTAAGTGAAGAGAGTTTGTTATTACACTAAGTCTGCCGTTTGAAAATGCAAGTGAATAATTGTGGAGGTTATTTAAAATGCTGTAACTCTCGCCTCTGTCTTGGACGTTAGTAGTTCCCGTACTGAGGAAATTTGAGAATTTTATAGAGCCTTCCGGCAGTTTATAATCCATAACTAAGGCTCCGTCATACCGCAGCCTGTCCCGCGGAATGTTATCCAGATTTAAGCTGGAGGTAAGATATTGTGTAATACTATTGCCGTTATTAGTGTAAGTGGCGCCAAGTTGATTCGAGGTAAGATTCTTTCTTTCTACGGATATTTGTGCGAAGATGCCGAATTTCTTATTAAAGAATCTATCTTCAGCACTTCCGACATATTTGTAATTATTAAGTTTATTATAAGCATTGGAAAGAGCATTATAACCTCCCTGTGCAAGAAGCCCGTATATTGGTCCGCCTGAACTAGAAACCTTGGCTTCTCTTAATTCCAGGTTTACGGTTCCTCCGATAACATTGGCATCCATGTCTGCCGTAACCGTTTTTTTTACTTCCATAGATGCAAGCATGTTAGATGAAATCATGCTAAGGTCTACACTCTGGTTGTTTGGATTGGATGAAGTTAACTCAACTCCGTTCACCATTATTCTGTTATATTTAGGAGCTAAACCGCGGATGACAACCTCATTTGCTTCGCCGCCGCTTCTAAGAACAGAAATTCCGGGAAGCCGTCCTAGAGACTCTGCAGCATTTGCATCCGGCAGTTCCTGAATTTTTGCAGCAGATACTACGTTCACAATTTGGTCTGAAGAGAGCTGCTGGTTAATCGCCTGTGATTGCCCGCTGGCCTGGGCAGTAACAACAACGGTTTTACCCTGTACCCCAACTGCTTTAAGTTTAAAATTTTGCTCTAAGTGCATACCTGCAGTTAGCTTTATTGTAACTTCGGAGGGTTCGTACCCTATATAAGTAGCCCGCAATTTATATGTTCCGGGAGGAACATTATTAATAACATAATTCCCATTTAAATTTGAAGCCGCACCCATACTTGTTCCAACAATGATAATATTTGTACCGGGAAGTGCACTTCCGGTTTGAGCATCCTTAACACTTCCTTCTATAGATGCATTGTTTGCAGCAATAGTCGGAAGAGCAGTCAGCATTATGATTAATACCATAGTGCAAAACACAGTTAAACTTCTGCACATTTTTTACTCCTTTATTTATTACTTTTATAGAACCTTCTTTTTATCTGCTTAAAGACTTATGTGTTTCCGCAACAAAAGAATGACATTGGGCCTCAAGCAACTTTAACTTTACAAATTTCTTGTCTTACAAAACTGCAAGCACCAAGTACTGCTGCTTTTCCGTTTTGCAGCTTAGATTCTAATATTCTAACTTTTCCCTTATACATATCAAGCAAATATTTTTCGAAATACATATTTACAGGTTCCATTATTAAATTGCCGGCTTCAATAAGCCCTCCGAACAAAATGATAGCTTCGGGATTGAAATAAGTAACGATGTTGGAAAGTGCACGGCCAAGTATTTCCCCTGTATAGTTAAAAGCTCTTAAAGCAATAAGATCACCTTTCTTTGCTTGTTCACTTATTATTTTACCCGTAATTGAATTATAATCAATCTTACGTAATTCACTTTCATCATTTAAATCACAAAGGAACTCAAATACGGTTCTTTTTAAACCTGTAGCTGATATATAAGTCTCAAGGCATCCTCTTTTCCCACAATGACATTTCCGGCCGTTTAATTCAATTATCGAATGTCCGACTTCACCGGCAAGCCCATCCTGACCATAAAGCAATTGGCCGTTAACAACAATACCGCTCCCGACACCTGTACCAAGAGTTATAACAATAAAGTTTTTCATACCGTTTGCTATTCCGAACTGCTGTTCACCTAATGCTGCGGCATTGGCATCATTTAGAAATACTACGGGAACATCAAAATATTTTTTAACCTTTTCGGATAGATTTACTCTGCCCCAGTTAAGGTTTGCGGCCGATTCAATAACCCCGGTTAAATAATTTATTCCGGGTGCGGAAATTCCTATTCCCTCTAAATTATACTTACCTGTAAATCTTTCCGAATCAAGTTTTATGTTTTTATACAATCTTTCCAGGAAATTGTCAATTCCTTTTTCAGCTTGCGTAGCAAATGATTTTTCAAAAAGATAATTATTGTTGGAATCGACAAAACCGATAACCGTATTTGTCCCGCCTATATCTATACCGATACTTAAAAACTCTTTTTGCATATTTTATTTGTTGAATTTAACTTTATAATTTTATCAATGGTTGTAAAAACATATTTAAACAGTCAGGAAAAGAACTTAAATTTTTATTTGTTAATTTGTTGAACCAACAAACTAATCATAGAAGAAATTTTGCTTACCCGGTTATTTTATAACCGTCAAAAATTTCTTTAATAGCTAAAGTTGCCGCACCAAGCAGCCTGGGTCTAACTTTTAATGATGATGGCAGTATTTTGATGTTATTTTTTCTTCCGAAATACGCTCTTTGAGATACGACTTGAATAAGTTCGGGGAAAATAATATCCCACACGTTTGTAATCCTCCCGCCGATAATAATTGCTCTCGGATCTATTGCTTTAATAATATTTGCAATGCCTAGTCCGATATAATAACCGGTTTGCCTAAGTATTTCCAAAGCAAGCTGATCACCTTTATTTGCAAGATCAATAATATCTTGAACCATATAATCGACGGTTTGAGGAATCTTTTTGTGCTTTCTAATGGCGTATCTTCTTGCGGTTGCTCTATCGGAGGCATAAGCTTCCCAGCAGCCGTTATTACCGCAGCTGCATAATTCGCCGCCTTCATATATAACCATATGGCCGAACTCTCCGGAGCCGAAAAACTCACCGCTCATTAATTTATTCCCGGCTACAATTCCCGCACCTATACCGGGACCAATGGAAAGAAACACAAAATTGGATAAATTTATATCTTGGTTGCCGAACCATAGTTCGGCCAATGCAGAAGCTTTTGCGTCGTTACCCACCGAAATATTTTCTAACGGCAGTTCTTTTTTAAAAGCTTTGCCTATATTAAAATCTTCCCAACCTAGATTGGGCGCAAAATTTACTATGGAGTTTTTGCTGTCTACAATCCCGGCTATACTAACTCCAAGTCCTCTAAGTTTTCTTATATTATTCTCAGAACATAAATTCATTAATTCTTTTGAGCATTTTTGAATAAACTTATCCGGGTTTTGCGGAACAGCTTCAAGTGTGGATTCGCCGATAAAACTGCCGTCTATATCTGCAATTGCAAAGCGGGTTATTGCATGATCAATATTAATAGCCCCTACGAAATATTTACCTAGTTTTAATGATAAGTTTAAAGGATTTCTTCCTATGTTTTGGTCTTTTATTTCTTCTTCGTGTATTAAATCCTCTTTTAATAGTTCGGATATTATGCTGGATACCGTACTCTTATTTAATCCCGTAAGTCTGGATATTTTAATTCGGGATATAGGATGCTGTTCTCTAATAATATTAAGTATAGTTCCGCGGTTAATACTGCGAAGTACTTTTGCATTTCCGGTAATTATTCCCGAAGTATCAATTACCATACGCAGAATATTATCCTATTAAGTTGTTGGATAGTTGGTTGTTTAAACGAACTAAACAATAATAGGAATTTTATTTTGATATGTCAAGGGTTAATTTAATTTTTTAATAAAACTTTACTCCTTCTTCATCTTTTCGATAAACGGTGTAATTAAGTCAATCGGGACGGGGAATAGAATTGTGGAATTTTTATCCGATGAAATTTCAGTTAGTGTTTGTAGAAATCTTAACTGAATAGCAACCGGAAACCTTTGAATCACTTCTGCCGCTTCGGACAACTTTTGGCTTGCCTGGAATTCTCCTTCCGCATTAATGATTTTTGCACGTCTTTCTCTTTCTGCCTGTGCCTGTATTGCAATTGCACGCTGCATTTCAATCGGCAGATCAACTTGCTTAACTTCAACAACGGAAACTTTTACTCCCCAGGGTTCTGTCTGCTCATCTATTATATGCTGCAGGTCGTGATTAATTTTATCTCTTTCGGAAAGTAATTCATCAAGCTGGGACTGGCCAAGAACGCTTCGTAATGTTGTTTGAGAAATTTGAGATGTTGCAATTAGATAATCCGCAACTTCTACAACAGCTTTTTCAGCCTGTACAACTCTAAAATAAACCACGGCATTTACTTTTAATGAAACATTGTCTTTTGTTATTATGTCCTGCGGAGGTACGTCCATAACTACAGTACGTAAGCTCACTTTAATTAATCGATCTACGATGGGTATTAAAAAAATTACACCCGGCCCTTTGGATGGAATTAATCTTCCGAGGCGAAATACAACACCGCGTTCATATTCTCTAAGAATTTTTATGGAGTTCATAAGGATGAAGGCTACAAAAATAATAATTATTATAAAATATATTGAAACGTCTTGCATATGTTCCTCCTTGTTTATTTCCTATATTACAGTTTACGGACTTTTAATTTTAAATTTAACATTCCTGTAACGATAATTTTTTCACCTTTGTTAACTTTACCTTCATTGCATTCGGCTTTCCAAATTTCCCCGTGAACTTTTACACTTCCCTCCGGAATTAAATCCGTAATTGCTTCGCCTATTTCATTAATTAATCCTTCTAAACCTGTAGCCGGTTTTCTTCTTTGAGCCTTAATACCCAGGCCTATAGCAAAAGTAAAGAAAAGAAAAGTAAGAATTACTACTATGGCTATCACCTGCCACGAGATTCGAATAACATCAAATGACGGAATCGGATTTATAAGCATTAGTGAACCCAAGAGCAGACATATAACTCCGCCGACAGTTAAAAGTCCGTGACTCACAATTTTAATCTCCAAAATAAATAAAATTATACCGAAAATAATTAATGCCAGACCGGCGTAATTTACCGGAAGAGTATGAAATGAATAAAAGGCAAGCACCAGGCTAATTACACCTACAACTCCCGGAAAGATAGCACCGGGATTATATAATTCAAAAAGCAAACCGAAAAATCCAAGCATCATTAATATGTAAGCAATATTCGGATCGCTCAATATACTCAGCATTTTTTGTTGAAAGCTCATATCTAAGTAAATTATTTTTGCATTTTTTGTATGCAAAGCTGCCGTACCGGTAACTGTTGTTACAAATTTACCATCTATTTTATCAAGCAGGTCCCGCATATTCTTAGCTATCAAATCTATAACTTTTAATTTAAGTGCTTCTGTTTCAGTAATAGATACACTTTTTCGAACGGCTTCTTCCGCCCATTTTACATTCCTATCTCTTTTTTCACTTATTGTTCTTATAAATGCTGCGGCATCGTTTGTAACTTTTTCCGACATTGTAGAATCCATTTGCCCCTGCATTGTAACCGGATGTGCGGCACCTATGTTTGTACCGGGTGCCATGGCCGCTATATTTGCAGATAGCGTTACGAAAACTCCTGCCGAGGCTGCTCTTGAACCCGGAGGTGCCACATATACAATAACGGGAACCGGCGACTGCAGTATATCGGACACTATTGTTCTTGTGGATGTAAGGAGTCCGCCCGGAGTGTTTAATCTAAGTACCAGGCATTCGGCGTTATTTTTTACGGCTTGTTGAATTCCGTAGTGAATATAGTCTGCTGCCGCCGGATTAATTGCTCCATCAAGAGTAATAGTTATTACTTTTGTTTGTTGACATTCAACCCGTACCGAGAAGAGTAAAAGCCACAAAATAAGAAAAGCAAACCGGCGCATAATTATCCCCAACTAAGTTATTACAACAAAACATATACAAAAAAATTTATGAATGCAAGAAAATATAATTGTTGAATTGCTTAATTGTTCTATTACTGTAAGATGTATTTAAAAAATCGGAATATACAGGATTTTATGTAACAGTAATTCATTCACATCTTTATAATGGATGAAAAATTTTTTAATTTTGAATCCCTTTTGTTAATTTATTATTGCAAATTTTTAGGGCTCCGGTTAACATGGTAGTACCCAACTCCGTCAGGTCCGGAAGGAAGCAGCGGTAAGTACGAATCATGTGTAGCCGGATGTCCTTTTTATTTGAATACTTCCGGGGGAATTAAAAATTCGAGAGTGCCTTTAGATAGTACCGCTATACTGCCGAAAGATATTTTTGCAATTGCAGCTTTTTTAAAATTTATATTAGCACCTTTGTACGAGATTAGATTCCCAAGATGCTCCGACATATCCGGTTGATGGCCGACAAAAGAAATATCTTCTACTGCAAGCGAATTTGCAATTTCAATTAAATCTTCGGTTCTGCTTCCCGGCGAAATCTTCTTATCAACCAACACTTTTTCGGTTAACTCATAAGCCTCTTCAATTATCCGGGCGGTGTTTAATGCGCGTATGTAAGGTGAGGTAACAATAAAATTAAAACCGGGAATAAAATATTTCCAATTATCCGCAGCGTTTCTAATTATTATTTTACCTTCTTCGGTTAAGTCTCTTTCGAAATCTTTTTTACCAATAGCTGTCTTTTCAGCATCACCATGTCGAATCAAGTATATATTCATATTCTTTCCAAATTATTTGGGTAATCTACAAATATTACGGTAACACTTTTATGGAAATCCATCAAGTCATTATTTAAATCTCTTCCGGCTTTTGAATTCAATAGTTTTTGCCATTGCTCTTTTGACTCAATAGTAACTTCGCAAAACTTACCGAACTTTTGTTCTAAAAGTAAATTGCTTTCAACTGTACCTATTTTAATGTCCTGGCCGGTAATTTCGGAAATATATTTAACCGTATATTTTTCAAAGTGATCGATTACCTGTTCATCATCCGTTTTATGTAAAAATAATAACAGTTTATACATCAGCAGTCTATTGTAAATGAATTAATAATTGCTTGGTATTTATTTTTATATTTATTATATGTAAACCTTGGAGCGCTTAAAATTAAAATATATTTTTTCATACCGCAAGAATACTCAAAGTATTGAATGAAATTAGCTCCTGAAATAATTTTATCCGAATATCGTACCGTATATTTTCCTTTTGACAGATTTTTTAACCGGTACCCGGTATACTTTTCGGCAGAGTCTTGCGGAGGGATCATCACGACGGAAATACTTGCACCGAGTACTTCATTAGTATAACGTATACCTTTTAAATGCTTTATTAGATAACTTGTAATTACAATATTGTTTATAGATTTCCAGTTATTTGTAAGAGTAAGAGTGTATCCTTTGGTATCTTTGGTATTGCCTGCATTTTTTAATGTATCAAGATTTAAGTCAATTCCTATGGAAGCATACATACTTTTTTTGTCCGTTATTTCCGGCTTTTCGGGACTATGCTTAAAGCTTTTTATCCTATCAATTACAAAATTATAAAAAACATTGTTAGGGCTTACATATTTCTGAAGCGAATAGTTAAAGGCAAAAGCATCGCCTTTATTATTAATTGATGATTTTTTTGAGCTTGTCATTTCGGTCATTATTCTATCGGCAGTTATTTCGGTAATCTTTTGAGTGAACTCTTCTTTAGGTTCCTTAAGCATTATAAAATCCCTAAAAACCATTTTGGCGGAATTATAATCTATTTTATATAAAGACAGCCTGGTAATATTTAAGGTATCTTTGGAGATAAAGTCTTCAATTATTTTTACAAATGAAATTCCGTTAACATTTAATACGGATTCATATAAATTGCCGTTTAAAGATTTATCTATAAGATATAACCGTAATGTCGAATCGTAAATTGCAAACCTATTGTATACCGGGTTAGGATAATTTAAAAGGACCAAGTAAAATTTTTTGCCGGATTGAATTCTGAGGCTGTCCATTCTGAATAAATTATAATTTGAATTTATAGGAAAGTTTAAATTGACTAAATCATTCAATTTTTTGTCGGCTGAAGTATCACCGTTTACAGCCTTTGCTATTAATGCTCTTAAAGTAATAGAATTAAACGATATATTTTGAGTTTTATTCTTATTTAGAAAGCTGCAGCCGGAGACTAAAAGAATTGATATTATTATTGTAAGAATTCGCTTCATAAAAAATTTTATTATACGGTATAGGTAAAATAAATAAAAATTTTCGTTTTTTTATTTACATTAGACGAAAAGTTATTGAATTCTAAAATTAAATGAAATAAGGAACTGCGGAATATTTGCCATCATCGGCCCTTTATAATCTGGTATTACGGAATTTACAAACTTGTACGTTGATTTAATAATTTGTCTAGGTAGAATTTTTTTTGAATCACCAACCGGCAGTCCTTCGTGTGTAATATTATGTCTATCTATAATTATTACCGGCATATTTGAAAAAAAATATCTTCCGGAATAAAGCTGCTCATACAATTGTTTTACAAGATGTTTTATCTCTTTATAGCTGTAGATTTTATAATCTTTTGTTGTATCTGCAAAGCCTACGTTAATAATATTATTACCGCTGTGAACTAGAACAGGCGTTCCGAAATCTACAATTTTATATAATTCTTTCGATATTTTTCTGGAAATTCGTACGCAACCGTGCGAGCTTTTCTTTTTCCCCAAGTAGTAATAGTAACCGTTTGTTGCAAGAGAATGGAAACCTATTCCGTTGTTAAATCCCATCCAATCCAGCATTAAAGTACTGTCGAATTGCCTGCTGTACCACTTTTTAAGTTTTGCTTGAATTACAAACAAACCTTCTTTTGTATCCACAGCGTCTTCAATTTTTTTAGTACCGGAAGAAATTCCGAAAATTTTCACATTGCCATTCCTGCTATGAAGAAAACCTTTTTGCGCGGCAAGGTTTAATTCAATATAATAAGGTTTTAAAGTGTAAACCGTATCGCGGAGAAAGGTAAAGTCCATCGTAAGGGAGGTATCGGATGTTTTTTGAAGATAGTAATCTAAATTCTGCCCTGCGGCAAAAGAATTTAATATTATAAGTACTAAAAATAATTTGAAAATAAATTTCATAAAAAAATAATCGTGCCTTAATTAGAATTACTACTTAATTCGTGCAATATTATTTTATTTACTATGAAGCAATTTTCCGTTTAGCTTTTATATGTTTGTGTCCTATACCTAGTAAACCATCAATTGATAAATCTTCATCTAAATTAGGCCAATGTATTCCATAGCCGGAAGCGGTTATGATATAATTTTCTCTATCTATTTGTAAAGCATTTTTTAATCGTTCAGATATTTCGGAGATTGAATACGAATAATGTTTTCCGTCAATTGTAATTTTCATATTCTCTTCAGAGAAAATGATATCTTTTATATCGTGATATTTTTTCATTTTATTTTCCTTTTTTGGAATTCGTCCCACTCTTTCTCAATCAATTCAAAATATTCAAAAATTATTTTTTTTACACTTCGTTTATCTTTTAAATTCATGTTAAAATAAAAAGCTTCTTCTACTTCAAAATTGTTTCTGTCCAGCCAATACTTGCATTCCTTTTCTGCCTTTTGACAATGTTTTTGAATAGGTTCGTTCCCTTCATTTGCATAAAAGAAAAACCTCCAACCATCTATCAATAGTACCGTAGGCATAACTACCTTAAGTGTTATTGTATTAAAAATATATTATTATTAAAAACTTAGCAACTTTTTAAATAGTTTTTTGGTTTATTCTAAAATATTCCAGAACGACCTCCGCCTTCTTTCTGCCCACAATTTTTTCTAGCTGTTCAATATCGGAATTCTTAATTGCCGCAACGCTTCCTAGTTCTTTAAGTAATGATTTAGCTGTTGCAGGGCCAATTCCCTTTATACCGGTTAACTCTGTTTTAATTGTTCTCTTGCTTCGGCGGCTCCTATGGAACGTAATGGCAAACCGGTGAGCTTCATCCCTAACCTGCTGAAGCAGTTTTAAACCGGAAGAAGTTTTGGCAATTGAAGCAGGATCGCTTTGTCCTGGAAAAAACACTTCCTCCAATCTTTTAGCCAAACCTATAATATTATATTTTTGCAATCCGAGCTCATTCAATATTTCAACGGCGCTGGAAAGCTGTCCTTTACCGCCGTCAACCATAATTAGATCCGGTAAAATTCCGTTTTCTTCAAGCAGCTTTGAGTATCTTCTCTTTATTACTTCGCGCATACTGGAAAAATCATCCGGACCTTGAACTTCCTTTATAATAAATTTTCTATACAGACTTTTCTTAGGCTTTCCGTCTTCAAAAACAACCATACTTGCAACGCTGTCTGTGCCCTGTAAATTGGATATGTCAAAACATTCTATTTTTCTCGGAAGCACATTCAAGCCTAAATCCTTTTGAAGCGCAGAGACAGCGTATGGAATTTGTCCTTCCTTTTTCATTTTTTGAAGCTGAATTTCCTTTAATTGGAGCAGAGCATTTTCTTTGCACATTTTTGTTAACGAACTTAAACTTCCTCTTTTAGGAATAACAAACTTTACTTTTTTATCGTTTCTTTCAGATAGCCACTCACTTAAGGTATTGGAATCAGAAGGTTCTATTTCCAGAACAATTTCATTCGGAATTTCTACAAACTCACCGTAAAAAAATTTTATTGCGGCGGAATATATATCTTCAAGCTGCTCTCCTTCTTCAATACCAAGCCTTAGCTGTTTTTTGGAAACCAGCTTTCCGTTTCTAATATTAAAAACGGAGCAGGCTGAATCTTTTCCTTCATAAGCAATTGAAAAAATATCCCGGTCTTCCAAGTCTTCGCTTACAACTTTTTGTTTGGAAGAAATAACCTGCAACTGGTTTATTTTATCTCTTATTTCGGCGGCTTTTTCAAATTCCATTTTATCAACGGCAAGCTGCATTTTTTTATTAAGCTCTTTAATTAAATCGTCGGTCCTTCCTTTTAAAACTTTTATTACTTCGCCAACCATTTCGTTGTAAGCTAACTCGGAAATTAATCCTTCGCAAGGGCCGTCGCATTTTTTTATATGGTAATCCAGGCACACTTTAAATTTCTTTGCATCAATCCCTGCCTGATCTATATTCAATTTACAGCTTCTGATTTTAAAAATATGGTTTATCATTCTTAAAGACGACTTCATATTTTTTACATCGGTATAAGGACCGAAATATTTCGAACCGTCTTTAATTATTCTTCTGGTAGGATACACACGGGGGTAAGGTTCTTTTGTAACTTTGATGAAAGGGTAAGATTTATCGTCTTTTAAATTTACATTATAACGCGGCTTTAAATCCTTAATTAAATTATTTTCAAGTACTAGCGCTTCAATTTCATTGTCTGTTACAATTAATTCCAGGTCGGTAATTTTACTTACGAGTGCAGCAGTTTTAGGAGAAGTAATTCCGTTGTGAAAGTAGCTGCGTACCCTATTTTTAAGGTTTACGGCCTTGCCTACATAAATTACCCTGCCCTTTTCATTTTTAAATTGATATACTCCGGGTTTACCGGGCAGGTTCTTTAGCTTCGAATCTAAATTTGAATTCATACTAATGCAAAATTATTTCTTTACCATGATCTCAGTAATTACACGGGCAGCGTTTGGTTTTTTCTTATTACCACAATTCCGCTTTCGGTAACCATAAATTTCTTTTTGTCGCTTTCAAGATCAAATCCTATTTCGTAACCTTCCGGTACATTTACGTTTTTATCAATTATAGCTCTCCTTATTCTTGCATGCCTGCCGATGTTGCAGTTGTTCATTAGTATAGAATCGGTAACATAAGAAAAGCTGTTAACCCGGACATTCGGGCTTAAGAGAGACCTTTCTACCAAACCGCCGGAAACAATAGTACCGTCGCATATTAACGAGTTAAGTGTTCGTCCGACCCTTTCACCTTCGTGCGAGACAGTTTTTGCCGGAGGCGATTGGAACTGGTAAGTTCTCATCGGCCAGTTTGAATCATAAAAATTAAATTCGGGTGTAACGGAAATAAGGTCCATACTGGCTTCGTAATAGCTGTCTATTGTTCCAATATCTTTCCAGTACGGTTTTAATTTTTTATTTTCATCAAAAAAGTGATAAGCATAAACACTGTGATTCTTTTTTATTAGAAACGGAATTACATCATGGCCGAAATCGTGAGCTTTTATTTTTTCTTTTTCCATTTCTCCGAATATATCGTATAATATGTCCGCATTAAAAACGTAAATACCCATATTAACAAAACTATTACCGGGGCTGCCGGGAATTTCCGGCGGATTGGCAGGCTTTTCTATGAAAGAATTTACTTTAAAGTTTTCATCTATTCCGACTATTCCAAACCGGCTTGCCTCATCTTTAGAAATCTCGTTACACGCCATCGAAACATCGGCTTTCATATCTACATGGTACTGAAGCATCTTAAGATAATCCATCTTATAAATATGATCACCGCTTAGGATTAAAACCCATTTTACATTTTTACCCTGAGAAAAGTAATTTGAATTTTGATAAATTGCGTTGGCAGTGCCAAGGTACCAATCGTTGTTAAATTTTCTCTGCGGGGGCACAGTGTAAATAAATTCACCCAGCTCCGGGTTAAAAATGCTCCATGCCTCCAGCAAATGTTGATTTAACGAATCGGATTTATATTGGGTAAGGACATAAATTTTTCTTAAGCCGGAATTAAGGCAGTTTGAAAGAGTAAAATCGATTATTCTGTATTTACCGCCGAAAGGGACAGCCGGTTTGCTTCTTAACGCTGTTAAAGGAAAAAGCCTTTCGCCCTTTCCTCCGGCAAGTACTATGGTAATTGTATCTCTAAGTATTGAAGAGCCAGGAAAAGTCATATTCCCTCCTAAAATTTACATTAATATATTGAAATAAGATTTGTTTGGCAACTAGAGTAATTGTTAAATTTAAGTTATATCTAATCAATTATTAATTTCATATTTAAAATTAAATGTATGAATAAGTTTTCCGGTTCATTTTTTGTATTGTTGATTTCATCCGTTGTTTTAACAAGCTACAATTCTACCGCACCACACGCAGATAGAAAAAATAATTATAACTGTTATAGAAGTAATAAGCTTAACAGTACTTCTTTTATTGATGACGGTATTACTAAAAATTATATTTATAAAGATCAATATAAGATTAACATCCTTCATTATTTTTTAGACGTGGACTTATATCCACAGAAAAAATTGTTAATTGGAAATGCAACAATAACCGGGATAATATTAGATACAACATTAAAGCAAATAGATCTTAATTTTTACAACAATATGAAAATTGCCGGACTGGAATTGAACGGCAAAACATCCAATTATAAAACCGATGAATACCATTTAATAATTCCGCTTTCTAATGTACAAAACGATACCTTTAAAATACAAGTAAAATACAGCGGTACTCCCAAGCGCGAAGGGTTTTCGTCATTTGTCTTCGGAGAAATTAACGGGCAGTCGTGTGTTTATAATTTAAGTGAACCCAGCTATGCTTCAACATGGTTTCCCTGCAACGATATGCCTTCCGATAAAGCTCTGCTTGATATTAAAATTACAAATGATTCTTCGGAGACTTCCGTATCCAACGGTAAACTTATAAGCGTTACAACAAAAGGCTCACGAAGAACGTATTACTGGAAATCCGAATATCCGATTTCAACGTATTTAATTTGTGTGTATTCGTCGGATTATGTTAACTTTTCCGATAAGTACGTTTCACAAAACAAAAAAGATACGATGAATATTGAATACTATGCATTTCCGAAACATCTTGAAAATGCAAAGATAGATTTTAAAGTAAATAAAGATATGATAAATTTTTTCGCAAAGAAGTTCGGCGAATATCCTTTTATTAAAGAGAAGTATGGTGTTGCCGAATTCCTTTGGCCGCTAGGTGCAATGGAAACACAAACCATAACAGGAATTGGATACAATTTTGTCGGTGGTAAGCAATTCTTTAATGATGTTTATGCACACGAACTCTCCCATCAATGGTTTGGAGATGCAGTCGGTCCGGCAACCTGGAAGGATATTTGGCTTAACGAAGGTTTTGCTACGTACTGCGAAGCATTATATGCAGAGCATACCGGCGGCACAGGTGCTCTAATCTCCAGCATGATGGACAAGTTCCGGGATAATTTTTTCGGTACGGTTTATAATCCTGTTGATTTATTCGGTACTACTGTTTATGATAAGGGTGCATGGGTTCTTCATATGTTAAGGCATCTGGTAGGCGATTCAACATTCTTTGAAATTCTTAGAACTTATTATAACAGTTTCAAGTATAAAAACGCATCAACAAAAGATTTTGAAAATGTTTGTGAAGAAGTCTCTCATAAAAACCTGGTCAAATTTTTTAACGAATGGATTTTTGAAGGCACAGGAATATTAAAGCTTAATTATAATTGGAAGGATGAAAAAGAAAACGATTATTTTTTAACTACTCTCAATATTAACCAGGTTCAAAAAGAGTATAATACTTATTATTTCCCGATAGATGTTAAAGTTGTATTTAACGACCATAAGAACCTTGTAAAAACTTTTTATGTTGATAAACGTCAAAAGAATTTTGATTTTAGGACAGATAAAAAGCCTTTAATTATTGAGTTGGATCCGGGTAACTGGCTTCTGGCAAAAATTAAGCAGGAAGGGGCAAAGTAATGAATAAATATTTATGTTTATATTTTAAATTCAATATAATATTTTTATATAATTATTTTAATTTATTGTGAAAGATTCATATCTATTTATTTCCGACATACATCTGGGGCTGCAGTCTCCTGTTTTGGAAAAAAGGAAAGAAAGGCTTTTGGTTAAATTTTTAAGATATGCTCAAGAAGACGGCAAGGAACTTTTTATTGTTGGTGATCTTTTCGATTATTGGTTTGAATATAAGAAGGTTTATCAAAAAGGATTTTTTAGAACTTTAACGGCTCTGCAGGATTTGGTAGAAAGCGGTGTTAAGGTTCATTACCTTATAGGGAACCACGACTTTATGCACCTTGATTTTTTCCGCGAAGAGATTGGTGCGATTATGTACGAAAATCCCATAGACATTGTACTTGAAGGGAAAAAATTTTTTATAGGACACGGAGACGGAATGGTAAAAAACGATTTAGGTTATAGAATCCTAAAAAAATTTATGAGGAATAAAACACTTCAGAAAATGTATTCATGGATTCACCCTGATATCGGGGTTACAATTGCAAGCTCTACAAGTAAAACCAGCAGGGATTATACTTCTAAAAAAGATTACGGCGATGAAGACGGTCTGTTTGACGCCGCAAAGCTTAAAATTGACGAAGGCTTCGATTATGTCTTGCTAGGGCATTTGCATAAACGATGTTATCTAAATTATAAAAACGGAGTCTATATTAACTTAGGCTCATGGCTTGATGCGCCTTGTTTCGGATTATTTAAAGACAGTAAATTTGAAATTGTAGATTGGAATTAGAATGGCCAAACGAAAAAATTCCGAAGAAGAATTTAAAAAATATTTTAACGATCATTCTCATAGAAATAAAGGGAAATCTTCCCGTAAAAAAAACAGGAAGAAATGGTTAATCTTTTGGGGGATTGTACTTGTTTGTGCAATAGCATTCAGCATTTATATTATAAGCGGATTGCCGTCCCTCGAGGAGTTGGAAAACCCCAAACCTCAGCTAGCCAGCAAGGTTTATGCAATCAACGGTCAGTTAATCGGTACTATTTCAATTCAAAATAGAATTGAAACAAGTATAGACAGTCTGCCGAAATATTTGCCGGAGGCATTAATATCTACGGAGGATAGAGATTTCTATCACCACTGGGGTGTTAATCTTGACAGGGTTTTTAAGGCATTAATAAAGACGATATTTTTCGGAGAAAGGCAGGGTGCAAGTACTATAGACCAGCAGCTTGCAAAAAACTTATATCATTTAAAAGCAAGGCACGAAACTATTTTTGAAACCCTCATCCGGAAGATAAGGGAAGTTCTTACTGCCGTTCAAATTGAAAAGAGATATACCAAAAGAGAAATATTGCAGATGTATCTTAATGTTTCCAATTTCGGCAGAGGTGCTTACGGAATAGAATCTGCTTCAAGAGTGTACTTTGATAAGAAAGCCAAGGATCTTACACTGCCGGAATGTGCAACACTTATTGCGCTGCTAAGGTCTCCGGTGTATTATGATCCTGTTAGATACCCTAAGAACTCCATTGAAAGAAGAAACCTTGTATTGCATAATATGGTTACCAACAATATGCTTTCGAAAGCAGAGTATGAAAAATTAAAGAAGGAGCCGACTAATCTTTCGTACGGCAAATTCGGCGGAGATAAATCAAAGGCACCTTACTTTATGGAGTATGTGCGGCAGCAGATGAGTGCAATGTCGGAAAAGTACGGTTATGATCTTTACAAAGACGGTTTGAATATTTATACTACTCTAAATTTAAAGATGCAGCAGATTGCGGATAAAGCCGCTGCCGAACATTTAAAGAGTTTTCAAAAATTATTTGACAGATACTGGAACTGGAACAGGCATAAGGCATTGCTTGCAAATGTTGTAGATAGAGCCATTAAAGATAGTCGTGCTTATCATCTTGCTTCCACAAGGCAGGCAAAGGCGGAGGTTTATAACAAGCTGAAATATAATCCTCATTTTATTGATTCGGTTAAAAAGGTAGAAACAACAATACAAGTAGGATTCGTGGTTATCGATCCTCAAAACGGCCAGATTAGAGCAATGGTTGGCGGAGAAAACCAAAAATTCGGCAGAGGTTTAAATCATGCTATCGGAATCCGAAGGCAGGCAGGTTCCGCATTTAAGCCCTTTGCATATACAGTTGCAATTGATAACGGTTATTTTCCGGCATATACTTTACTTGATCAAAAATTTAATTATAAGGGCTGGTCACCGGATAACTTTGAAAATGATTACGGCGGTTATATGACTCTTCGCGATGCACTTGCATATTCCATAAATGTGGTAGCAGGCAGGCTTACAATAGGAAGTATGGCACCACCGGATGAGGTAGTTAAATATGCCCACCGGATGGGTATTCAATCGCCGCTGCAGCCATATCCTTCCATTGCTTTGGGTACCTCCGGTGTTTCACCGTTGGAGATGGCTTCCGCTTACGGAACATTTGCAGACAGCGGCATGCACGTCGATCCGATTTCAATACTTAAGATTGAAGATCGTAACGGAATATTAATCCATAATTTTATTCCCCAATATACGGAAGCTATTTCTCCGCAAACCGCTTCTATAATTACCAGCATGTTAAAATCGGTAATTAGTTACGGTACCGGAGTGGGTGTTAGAAAATATTTTCAGTATCCGTGTGCAGGAAAAACCGGTACTACACAGGGCTATTCGGATGCATGGTTTGTTGGTTTTACGCCGAAATTAACCGCCGCAGTTTGGGTTGGCTTTGATGATCAGAGGGTCAAATTTACCGGCTCGTATGGCCAAGGTGCTGTGGCAGCTCTGCCAATCTGGGCAATGTTTATGGAAAATACCTACAAAGAGCTTAATGTACCGGTGGAGTATTTTCATCTGGCTTCGGGAGTGGATACCGTATCTTTTTGTAAAACTTGTATGGATATGGGAGATGCAAGGCTTGCAACTCCGAGTTGTACCAAAATAGTAAGAGATATTATTAATATGAAAAATCTTCCGCCGTATTGCGATATGAATAATGAGAAGGGTAAGATTAAGAGAGAACAAAATCCCGGAGATTCGGGGTGGTAGGACTCGATTCTCGATTTTCGATACTTGTTGTTAACTTAACGATGGAAAATTTGCCAGGTGTTAGTCACTTTATGAAAAGCTTTCGGAAGAACACAGGAGTGCTCGATTCTTGATTCCAGATACCGGGCGATATAAATGGATTGTTTGAAACTATCTGTATAATGTGTGTAGTTTTGGACGGATGTTGATTTAATTGTAAATTTGTCAGAACAATTTTTAATTGTTCATTTTTAATTTTTAATTGGTTTGCCCGGATGGTGGAATTGGTAGACACGCTAGGTTCAGGGTCTAGTCCATGTACGTGGGTGGGGGTTCGAGTCCCCCTTCGGGCACAA
>JBJKQP010000245.1:0-9695 GCA_046705105.1 Ignavibacteriaceae bacterium
AGAACAAAAATTTGGGCTTTAACAAAGAGCACGTTTTATACCTTCCAATAAGAAGTAAAGAAACACGGGAGAAAATTCCTTTACTAAAAAGCGAACTGCTGAAGAATTCAAATATTGTTGAAGCAGCAGCGTCATCCGGCTTATTCGGTGCAAGCGGTTCAGAAGGCACGGAAACAGTTGTCGGAACAAACGGCCGGGTAAGCATGATGATGAGAAGAAGCTTTGTTGGTTTCGATTACATAAAAACAATGCAGATGAAAATTGTGAAGGGTAGAGACTTTTCGATTGCTCACCCTTCCGATTCAATTTCTGCTGCAATCATAAACGAAGCTGCCGTAAGAAAATTCGGCTGGAAAAATCCGATCGGTAAACAATTTGAAGGCAAACCTGTAAGAACAGTTATAGGTGTAGTAAAGGATTTTAATTTCTTCAGTCTTCATTCAAAGATCGGACCGTTGATTATGTATATTCAGCCGGATCAGTTCTACTTCTTGGTAATGAGAATTAAACCGGAGGATATTAATTCTACGGTAAATTATGTTAAAGGTGTCTGGAAGAGTGTAGTGCCCGGCCGACCGTTCGATTACTCTTTTCTTGATCAGCATTTTGATGAACTCTATAAGAACGACCAGCGAACCGGTGATATGTTCGGCTTTTTTTCCTTCTTAGCTATATTTATTGCTTGTCTCGGTTTGTTTGGTTTAGCCGCATACACTGCCGAACAAAGGACGAAGGAAATCGGTGTTAGGAAAGTTCTTGGTTCATCTGTAAGTGGAATAGTTATTCTACTTACTAAAGATTTTATTAAGCTGGTTTTTATTGCCGGTATCATTGCCGTCCCGATTTCTTATTATGCCATGAGCAATTGGCTCCAGGAATTTGCTTACCGGGTAAGCATAGGGCCGGGTATATTTATTTTTGCAGCTTTAATTGCGTTCATTATAGCATTTGTAACAATAGGTTTTCAAGCTGTTAAAGCTGCAGTTTCAAATCCGGTGAAATCATTGAGGTATGAATAAATGCTATGCGCCAAGCGCGTTGTGCAAAGCTAAAAAGGAGAAAAATATAATGTTAAAGAACTACCTGAAAATCGCTGTAAGAAATTTGCTTAAGTATAGAGCATATTCTTTAATAAATATACTCGGTCTTGCAATAGGAATAGCTGCATGTATTTTGATAATGCTGTACGTTGGTAATGAATGGAGCTACGATAAATTTAATAAGAACTACGAACAGATTTACCGTGTGCAGGCTGAAGGTAAAATAGAGGGACGTGAATTAAATATGCCGGAAACACCTGCTCCTTTGGGTGCAACGCTGGTTAGCGAATTTCCGGATGTAATACAATACACCAGAATAATGCCGACAGCGAACATGCTGATTCGCTATAAACATAAAGTATTTAACGAGACTAGATTTTTCTGGGCGGATTCAACTTTATTTGACGTATTTACCATGCCGTTTATTGAAGGTAATCCGAAAACCGCGTTGAGCCAGCCGCATACGGTTGTGCTTACAGAATCGCTTGCAAAAAAATATTTCGGCAGCGAAGATCCTATGGATAAAATAATGAACTTTGAGGACGGAACTCCGTATACGGTTAAAGGAGTAATTAAAGACTGCCCGCCTAATTCACACTTCAAATATGATATGTTTGCCTCAATGTCGAGTGCATCTTTCGGTAACAGTAAATTCTGGTTCAACAATAATTTTTATACTTATATTGTTTTAAGAAAGGGCTCATCGATTGCAAAGCTTGAATCTAAAATGCCCGGCCTCATAAAAAAATACGGCGGGCAGCAGCTTTATCAGGCAATGGGAATCCATTTTGACGACTGGAAAAAGAGAGGGAATTCATACACATTTTATTATATACCGCTTACTTCGATTCATCTTTATTCTCACCTTGACCATGAACTTGAGCCCAACGGCGATATTAAATACATCTATATCTTTTCCATTATTGCTTTGTTCATACTCCTTATTGCATGTATAAATTTTATGAATCTTTCTACCGCACGGTCTTCAACGCGTTCAAAAGAAGTAGGTATAAGAAAAGTTCTGGGCTCAAACAAAACGCAGCTTGTAAAGCAATTTCTCGCCGAATCATTTTTGCTTACATCCATTTCAGTTCTTGTTGCAATTACATTTGTTGAATTATTACTTCCCGCGTTTAACAGTCTTTCGGGTAAACATCTTCATACAAGTTATTTTAATAATTGGCTTGTAATTCCGGCTTTAATAGCAACTGTAATTATTGTAGGAATAATTGCCGGAAGCTATCCTTCATTTTTCCTTTCCTCATTTAAGCCGGTAAAGGTATTGAAAGGAAAAGCAGCGGGTAACAAGGGAAACTTTTTGAGGAGCGGGCTTGTGGTTTTTCAATTTGCTATTTCTATTGTTCTATTTATCGGTACGTTTATAGTTTACAGCCAGCTGAAATATATTCAGAACACAAAGCTTGGATTTGATAAGAACCATATCCTTGTAATACAGCGCGCGTGGGCGCTTGAAAATCATGCTCAGGCATTTAAGGAAGAGTTAATGAAAAATCCCGGTATAACTGATGCTTCAAACTCAAATGATATGCCCGGCAAGCCATTCAGTCAAACGATTTTTGAAGCCGAAAACGTGCCCGGCGCCAGGGAATATCTTATGTCGTATATGTCATCCGACTACGACTTTATAAAGACTATGAATATTAAAATTAAAGAGGGCAGATATTTCTCAAGAAGATTTCCTTCGGATACGCTCGCCGTCGTACTAAACGAGAGCGCAGTTAAGGCATTCGGATTTAATAATCCGATAGGTAAAAGAATTTATGTTGTCGGAAGAAATATTCCTCTGACAATTATAGGTGTTCTTGATGACTTTCATTATGAGTCGCTTCATCAGAAAATCCGGCCGCTTATAATTTCTCTCGGTCTTGGCCAAACACCTTATCTTCCTGTTAAGCTTAAGACTGCAGATATAAGCAGCGCACTTTCGTTTATTAAAAACGAGTGGAAAAAATTTGTTCCCGGCAAACCCTTTGAATATTATTTTCTCGATGAAGACATTAACCGGCTTTACTTATCGGAGCAGAAGACAGGCGAACTGTTTACCGCATTTTCCATACTTGCAATATTCATCGCATGTTTGGGATTGTTCGGGCTGGCTGCATTTACAGCCGAGAGAAGAACAAAAGAAATAGGAATAAGAAAAGCTTTAGGTTCGTCGGTAACGGGAATAATAGTTCTTCTATCGAAAGAATTTACAAAGTGGGTCTTAATTGCGAATATAATTGCATGGCCCGCGGCTTATTATTTTATGAACAACTGGTTAAAAGATTTTGCATACAGGATAAATATAAATTTATGGATATTTATAACTTCGGGAGTACTTGCGCTTATTATTGCTTTGAGTACGGTAAGTATACATGCTGTTAAAGCGGCCAGGGCAAACCCCGTTAAAAGTTTGAGGTATGAATAAATTCGCAATGTGTATAGAGCAAAGCGTTCTTTTTAAGAATATAGTGAAAGCAAAATTATCTTAATCTTGATCTTACTCTATTTATTAAACCGTTAAGAACAAGATTAGGATTAAGATCAAGATTAAGAGAGAATAAGACTACTGTGTGAGATATATTTTTTAATAAATATTTTACTTAATGCTTCGCTCTTTACACTTGCGCAAAAAAAAAGGATGATAAAATGAAAGACATAAGCATTCCTCTTCCGGATTTTTTAGACCAGCAGATAGCCGAAATTGAAGTAAAGATTAACGGCAAGAAAAGACATTTCAATTTCAGGGTAGAATCTTTCAGATGGGAACCCGATAATGCAAATTTGGCTGTTGAGGAGAAAATACGGAAGCTAAAAGAAGGAATAGAAAATTATGATAAATCTTGGGAGCTAATACAAATATTTAGACCCAAAGAAGATTCTAAGTTTGTACAGACGTTGTTCAGGCAAAAGTCAAACATGGATTTCAAAGATTAGCACAGATTATTTTGTCATAGAAAGTCAGCATAATTTCTACGTGCAGGTTAGTAAATGCCTAATTTGCTTATTATTAATTACAAAGGTGGTTTATGTTAAAAAATTATTTGAAGATCGCAGTTAGAAATATTTTAAAGTACAAAACTTATTCATTCATTAATATATCGGGATTAGCAATCGGTATTGCCGGCAGTCTGCTTATACTTGCTTATGTAGCAAACCAATTAAGCTACGAGAATATGCATAAAAATCGTGCTCACATTTACAGGGTATCTGCAGATTTCGGCAGCGGCCAATCCTCAATAAGATTAGCAGGTGCTTTTCCTGCGCTTGGGCCGGCCGCTGCTGCTGAGATCCCTGAAGTTAAAGCAGCAGTAAGATTTAGAGTTGACAGAAGTGCTAAAATAAAAGTGGGTGAAAAAGAATTTACCGAGAAAAATTTTTTCTTTGCCGATTCAAATGTATTTAATGTATTCACATTCCCTTTAATAGAAGGCAATAAAAACACTGCATTGAATAATCCTTCCTCGATTGTTATTTCTGAAAATATTGCTAAAAAATATTTCGGGAGTTCGGACCCCCTCGGTAAACAAATTACTTATAACGGGAAATTTGATTTTATTGTATCGGGAGTTATGAAGAATGTTCCTGCTAATACAATGTTAAGATGCGAATTGATAGCGCCATATTCGCGGGCAATGGAAATAAATAAACCAAAATTGCCGTGGATACAGTGGGGGGAAGATTATACCTATCTTTATTTAAGGGATCATGCCTCGGTTGAAAAGCTAAAAAAAGAATTGCATAAAATTTATCTTAAAAATACAAATCCTAGTATGGCTTCGATGATGCATTTTATTGTACTTCCAATGAAGGATATTTATTTCGAGTCAAATATGATGGGCGAGCTAGGCCCGACAGGCAGCTTAACTTCGGTTTACCTCTTCTCTTCTATAGCTATTTTGGTTTTATTAATTGCATGTTTAAATTTTATAAATCTTTCAACGGCAAAATCTCTTAGGCGGTCAAGGGAAGTTGGAATGAGAAAAGTTCTTGGGGCAGGCAGGGGAAAATTGATAAGGCAGTTTTTCGGAGAATCATTCGTAATAACATTTATTGCGCTTTTAGTAAGTCTTATAATTTATGAATTGGTTAATCCGTTTTTGTATAATTATTTTGATATCCAGCTGCCGGGAAATTCTTTTTTAAATTTTAACTTTTTATTAGTCCTTCTTATAATAATATTTTTTGTTAGTTTGGTCGCCGGAATTTACCCTGCTATATTCATGTCAAAATTCAAACCTATCGATTCATTAAAAACTTCCGGTCTAAAAGGAGCGACAGGCGCATCATTAAGAAAAGTATTGGTCACTTTGCAATTTGTAATTACAATATTTTTAATAATAGGGACAGCGGCCATTTATAAACAACTGAATTTCATGCAAAATTCCAATCTCGGCTTCAATAAACAAAATGTAATTGTAATAAATTACCCGATTAAGGATAAGTCTGCTGCTGAAAAATATAAAGTAATTAAACAAACATTTCAGTCGGTGCCTGGTGTTATAGATGTTTCCGGCGCTTACACACTTCCAGGGATAAATAATAAAGAAACTCAATCTGTTCAGCTTCCCGGTCAATCGGATAAAGAATTTACTATGTTTCAGGCTGTAGGTGTTGATTATGATTATCTTCCCGCATTAGGCATAAAACTGATAAAAGGCAGAAACTTTTCTAAGAAATTTTCTTCCGATAGTGCTAATTCAATAATAATGAATGCAACGGCAGTTAAAGATTTAGGATTAAAAAATCCGATTGGAGCAAAGGTATATTTGCCCGGCGGAAAAAATAATCGAAGGCTTGTAACAATTATTGGAGTAATGAAAGATTTTCATGTTACTTCATTTTACAAAAAAATTGATCCTATGTTTTTGTACATAAATCAGGCCCGCTATTATAATATTGCACTTAAAATTAATGCAAGTAATACTCAAAAAATAATAGCTTCTCTTAAAGCCGGTTGGGAAAAAATACTTCCCGGAAAACAATTTGACTATTCATTCTTAGATCAGATATATAATAACCTTTATCAATCCGACCAAAAGACGGGCAGTCTTTTATCAATTTTTTCCATTTTATCAATATTGATTGCATGCATGGGATTATTCGGTTTGGTTTCATATTCCGTTGAAGTTAGAACAAAAGAAATAGGAATAAGAAAAGTTCTCGGTGCAGATCTAAAAAATATAACTGTTCTGCTATCCAAAGATTTTATAAAGTGGACTTTAATTGCAAACATTTTCGCATGGCCGATTGCATATTTTGTTGTCTCCAAATGGCTGGACGAGTTTGCTTATAAAACAAGCATAGGAATTCCGATATTTTTATTAGCTGCACTTATAGTTTTTTTAATTGCTTTATTAACAGTGAGCGTACAAGCTTTAAAAGCTGCTTTAGCGAATCCGGTAAAGTCGTTGAGATATGAGTAAACAAAACCTCAGAAAGGAATGGCACACGGATAACGCGCCTGCGCGTCGAAACAAAGCACCGGCATTCAGGTACAGATTTCAAGGATTAGCGCGGCTGTTTTATCATCAGCAATATTTTTTGTATCAGTTGAATTATATTTGCTAAAGAATTTCACCTAAACGTACGATACCGTACAGCACTGTTTGATATCGGACGTTAAAATAATTTCAGAGTACCGATATTGTTGATTTTCTAAATTTATTATATGGCACCATTGTTGAGTTTAAAAATATAACTTAAGTTTATAATATTTTCCGTTAGCTAAAAATAGCCGGAAGAATATTAAAAAATCTTCCGGTTATAATATTAATTTTTGGGGCAAAGTATGGTAAAAAATTACTTTAAGATTTCCTTCCGCAACCTGAAAAAGCATAAGACTTTTTCAATTATTAATATTCTTGGTTTAACTTTAGGTATTTCTGTCTGTCTTATAATATCATTGTTTATACTCAACGAAAATAGCTTTGATAGCTATAATAAGAATGCTGCTCAAATTTACAAATTACTAGATGCTCAAAATAATTCCAGCGGTATAGATTACAGAGTTGCCTCAATTATTAACAGTAATTTTCCTGAAATAGAAAAAGCTTGCTATTTACAAGTCATTAAAATGAAAATAAGTACAAGTTATTTGAAAAATGCTGTAGATGCCGATAACATTATGTCGGCGGATAAATCATTTTTTACAATTTTTACTATTCCGTTTATTTATGGTAATCCAGAAAAGCCTTTCGATAATATTAATTCGGTTGTAATTACCGAAAGCACAGCCAAAAAATTATTTGGGAAAGTTAATCCTATCGGAAAACAAATTAAAATTGAAAATAGCCTGGGATTAGTTGTATCCGGCGTAATAAAAGATTTCCCTGATAATTCGAGTATTAATGCAAGTATTTTGGTAAATGCGCAAAATAATAAATTTAAATTTGGCTTCAGTCGTACCGGCAGTGACAGCAGTTCTTACAGGTATCCATTTAATATTTATCTTCAGGTTAGAAAAAATGTGAATTTTAAATTACTCATCTCAAAAATGAATAATGACGCAGGTATATTTAACCCCTATATAAAAAAAATCAATTTGATGCCTCTAACCGATGTATATTTATCTGATAATACTACAGGCAGCAGTAATAAAAAAGGGAATCCTGCATTTTTAGAATTACTTTTAAGTATTGCTTTAATAGTCTTAATACTTGCGGTAATAAATTATATTAATCTTAACGCAGCTCAACAGAATAAAAGGGATAAGGAGACCGGTATAAGAAAAACAGTAGGAGCGGGGCGGAAGGAAATAATATTTCTCTTCCTAACCGAATCGGTTCTTGTTACCGCTGCTGCATTTTTTCTGGCGTTATGTATTGTGGAAATTAGTCTTCCTGCTTTCAATTCTTTTTTAGGCACCCGGTTAAGCTTGTATCTTCTTTTAAAATTTCCGGTAAACTTGATAGTTATCTTATCTGTTTTTATTACCGGTATACTGGCAGGAATTGGTCCTGCAATTATATTTTCATCTTTTAGCGCAGCAAGAATATTCAGGGGTGAAATATTTAAAAATAAGAAGAAGAGTTATCTAAGAAATATTTTAACCGTAATTCAATTTACGATATCTGCAGCCTTAATAATTTGTCTTATAGTAATTCAAAAACAGTTGAATTTTGTAAAGTATACAAATCTCGGATTTAATAAAGAACATTTGGTGCGCCTGAATATCTCCAACAATAAATCTCAATTAACAGCTTTGGAAAATAAATTTGGAGATTATTCATGGATAAAAAATTATTGTACAACACTCGGAGTCCCGGGAGAAATAAACTGGAGAATGGGATCCGGGATAAAGGGGAAAGATAAAATGGTCTCAGTAATAGCGGCGGATACTTCATTCATCTATACTTTCGGAGTTCATTTAATCAAAGGAAGAAAACTAGAACCGGGAGATTTTGGAAAAACCTGTTTTATTAAAGAAACTGCGTATAAATACTTTGGCTGGGATAATTTGACGAACAGAGTATTTGAAGGTTATAAGGTAATTGCAGTTGTAAAGGATTTTAATTTTGCTTCCATGCATAAAGTAATTGAACCGCTTGCCGTTTTATTTACGGATAATGTACCGATGAATTATATAAATGTTCGCATCGCTGAAGGCAGTACAGGACCAACAATGAACTACATCAAAAAAGTATGGTCGGAAATTTATCCTTACCATATTAAATATCAATTTTATGATGAGTGGGTTGATTCGATTTATAGACAGGACGAAAAATTTGGTGAATCAATAGCTATGTTCACACTTCTGGCAATTACAATTTCTTGCTTAGGAATATTAGGCCTTGCAGTATTTTTATCAGAAGCCCGCAGGAAAGAAATAGGTATTAGAAAAGTTCATGGTGCAGGGGTAATAAATATAATGGGTTTGTTAAATAAAGATTTAATAAAGCTGGTTTTGGTTTCATTTGTAATAGCATGTCCAATTGCTTGGTTTGCAGTAAACAAATGGCTGCAGAATTTTGCTTATCGTACAAAAATAAATTGGTGGGTGTTTGCCTTATCGGCATTTATAATTTTATTTATAGCCTTTTTTACAGTCGGCTGGCAGGCATATAAAGCCGCAACAGCAAATCCGGTAAAATCGTTAAGGTATGAATAATGGAGATATCATGCTAAGAAATTACATCAGGGTAGCGATAAGAAATATGCTTAATCAAAAGCTGTATTCATTTATTACTATTTTCGGATTGGCTTTCGGGATGGCGTGCTTTCTTATGATTTTCAGCTATCTTCAATTTGAAAGCAGCTATGACGATTTTCAAAAGAACGGCAAGAATATCTATAGAGTTGACAGAGTCTACAAATCAAACGGCTATAATATTAACGATTCCAAGGTAGGTACTGCGCTTGCACCACTTCTAAAAGAAAATTTTCCCCCGGTAAAAAATGAAGTAAGGTTTGCCAACTTCTATATGTGCATGGTTAATTCCGGGGAAAATGTTTACATAGAAAAAAGGTTTTTGTTTGCCGACAATTCAGTATTTTCGGTATTCACCTTTCCATTGAAAGCCGGTAATCCTAAAACAGTACTTGAAAATCCTTTTTCGGTTGTAATAACTCCGCAGACAGCAGTAAAATATTTTGGAGATAAGAATCCTGTAGGACAAAAGATTTATTTTCAAATGAGAGGATTGTCTAAAA
>JBJKQP010000246.1:0-3255 GCA_046705105.1 Ignavibacteriaceae bacterium
AATTTTCTTGCAGTAGCTTTAATAGCACCGAGAGAACCTTTTCTAGCTTTAATTCTGTGATAAAAGGAAGTAAGGGCAAGATGT
The DNA here is from genome assembly GCA_046705105.1 of Ignavibacteriaceae bacterium. Lineage (GTDB taxonomy): Bacteria > Bacteroidota > Ignavibacteria > Ignavibacteriales > Ignavibacteriaceae > FEN-1297. Next base: position 85 of record JBJKQP010000246.1, read on the forward strand.
TTGCTTTGTGCAATAGCCTGAGCAGCAAGCCGAAATATTTGACCGGCAGAGGTATGCCGCTTAAATTTTTTCTTTTTATTAGTCAGACCAGATTGATGTGAATTAGGTGCGAGGCCTAGCCAACTAGTAAAATGTTTTTCAGTTGGGAAACGAGACAGATCAGTACCGACTTCAGAGATAATTTGAAGTAGAGTAGAGTCAGTAAGTCCGGTTATTTGCGAAGGATCTTTACCTCCGGTAAGCTTGACAAGCTTAAGGTGCAGATCATCAATATTGGGTTTATGATGACGAATTGGTTTGGGCTTTTTGATATTTTCGGGATTAGGTAAGTCTTGTGTAATAAGATAAAGATGTCTGTCTATTTGCTTGTCGCAGTTATCAACTTGCTTCATATAAAAAAGGTAAGCGTCAACGGCTTGTTTAAGTAGGAAGATGTTTTCCTCTGAGAAGTTACCATTTAAGGATTTGATAACAGCGTCTTTCTTTTTCTTTAAGATGCTGTCTTCGCAAAGAGCGGCAAGGTCTTCGGGATTATGATTGCCGGAAATGATAGCGTTAAGTACGGCAAGACCGCTTTTACCGTTAATTTGAGTAATAACATTCTGAAGCTTGATGTTCATCAGTTCTAAAGCTTTATGAGCACGGCGAACATGATCACTTGCTAATTGAAGATTAATTCTTCTTTGTCTAACAAATGTCCTAAGTGTTCTAATATGTTGCGGAGGGATAAAAGAAGAACGAAGAAGTCCGTAGCTGTGAAGCTGTTGAATCCACTGACAATCGGCAACATCGGTTTTACGTCCCGGGATGTTCTTGGCTTGATCAGGTTTAACAAGTACAATATCGAAACCGGATTGATCGAGAATATCGTAAAGAGAAATCCAATAAACACCGGTAGCTTCCATAGCAATCGAAGTAATGTGATTTTCTTTAAGATAAGTTACAGCATTAAGAAAATCATCTGTAAAAGTATTAAATGAAATAACCTGTTTATCGGCGATACCGATAAAGATTTTTCTAGAGCCGATATCAATACCGGCAGTGTAGTTGTTGACAACGGAAATTTTGTTCTTTGACTTAGCCATATTGCTGACTCCTATACATATATGTAAGTTGTGAAATAAAATTATATAAAATGTCTTAACAAGTCCGAAGGTGTAAAAAGTTGTAAGCTGCTAAGCGGGGTTAGAAATAGTAAGAAGAATAAATCTACCACCAATAAAAACTACACGAGCTTCGGAACAAGACTCAAGCACGGGCAATAAAAGCACCATTACGCTGGTCTGTCACATTTACTTGTTAAGGATAAGTGAAGTTCATTAAATAAAAACATTATGGCAACGCCGTAATTGTGGACTCAAGGCGACAGCGAATTCGCTCTTGGCATTTTTAAGGTTTTAATGTTTGTCTTCCCGAGTTTAGTTTCTTGTTCAACGTAGTTTTGTTGTGAAGGATTTTTTAATTATAAAATTTACTGATTAATTCGGCATTGTTGCTCTGGGCTGCGCCTTAGCCACAATACCGTTAGGCTTCAAACTAGAGATTAGTAAATTTTCTGACCATTTTATATATTAAGTTTAAAAATAATTTATTAATCAAATTCCGGTATATTTACGAATATGTTTGAAGAACTAAAAGCTAAAGGATTTCAAATAATAACTTTACAACATGCAGAGGCTATCCTAAAACATGATATGAGTTCAGCAGTTGACGAAATTAAATCTGTTTTAATGGAGATAAAAATTCCGGTTGAAGAATTAGTTTACGGAGGTGGTGGTGAAGGAGAATTAACCCAAAGAATAAGAAAGACACTTTCTGATACTTATCATTGGGAAAAACACAACTTCGAAATAAAGAAGATAATTGACAATGTCGAAAAAGAATCTATATCTCATGAAATTGATCATGTAAAAAAGTATGATTCTGGAACATTTGCTTTAGAGATTGAATGGAATAATAAAGATCCTTTTTTTGACAGGGATTTGGAGAATTTCAAGCGACTGCATGCGGATGGAGTTATTTCTATTGGCGCTATTATTACGCGTGGTTCTTCTTTACAGGAAGGAATGAGAGATTTAATCGAACAATTCGCAATAAAGAATGAAATAAATAATATTAATAAATTATCCAAATATTATTCACCTACCAACAGACAAATTAGTTTAATTAAACACGCTACCAGTACAAAAGGTTCTTTTGAAAAAGGTTGGGCACACGTATTTGTTTCCGATAAATTTGGTGAGGCAACAACTCATTGGAGAAAACTGGAAGATCGTGTTAATCGTGGTGTAGGAAATCCGTGTCCATTATTATTGATTGGTATACCAAAAGATATAGTTATTCTTTAATGGTTTATAATATAAGAGGCAATGATGAGCAAAACATATAATATGTCTGAAAATAATCCAGCGGAAGATTTAATTTCAAAAGTATCAGGCCCTTATTCAACCATTCTTGCAGATCCTCCATGGCAATTTCAAAATCGTACAGGGAAAGTAGCACCGGAGCATAGGAGATTATTACGTTATCCCACTATGGAATTAGAAGAAATTAAACAACTGCCTGTTGGAAAAATTGCAGCAGCAAAATCACATCTTTATCTTTGGGTTCCCAATGCCTTATTACAAGAAGGTTTGGAAGTAATGAAACATTGGGGTTTCACATACAAAACAAATATTATTTGGTATAAAATTCGGAAAGATGGTGGCCCAGATGGTAGAGGAGTAGGTTTTTATTTTAGGAATGTCACTGAAATGATTTTGTTTGGAGTACGAGGTTCAATGAGAACATTGCAACCAGGTAGAACCCAAGTCAATCTATTTGCAACTAGGAAAAGAGAGCACTCTCGAAAACCTGATGAATTATATCAAATAATTGAAGATTGTTCACCAGGCCCATATTTAGAATTATTTGCTAGATTTTCTCAACCTGGGTGGGATCAGTGGGGAAACGAAGATGTTGAAGAAAATTCATTTTACAATGTTGCAAAAAGAAATGGGCATGAAGATCCTCAATTTAGATTATTAGAAAGTCCCAAGACATACACAATTCATAAAAGAGAAGCCTAACATCTTTAATAAGTAAAAAGTCAATAGTATAATATAGTTCGATTACAAATTTAATTTGTAAAAAAAATAGTTCTTTGAATTACTGATCTTCTGTTTTCGACAA
>JBJKQP010000247.1:0-5114 GCA_046705105.1 Ignavibacteriaceae bacterium
CCTCTTTTCTTCTTATTGAAATAATTTCTTAAGAATTTATTTTTAAGATAAATACCTTTCTCTACATCAATTGATTTTCCAAACAATCCGTCTTCAAATAATACCAAAGAGTTGTTTTCAAAAAAACCATCGCTAATTTTTTGCTGTGAAAGCTGCCTGGTAATTTTTTCGGAAAGATTTACTCTTCGTCCGGTAAGGCAAACCTTTGGCTTGCGTGCCGAAACATGTTCTTTAACAAATTCGGTATGCGGAACACAATCGGCATCAACAAAAATTAAATAATCCGACTTAGATGATAAAATGGCCTTATTTAAAATTCTGTTTTTCCTAAATCCTTTATCTTCCTGCCACAAATGTATAAGAGGAAATGATAAAGAGCGTGACAGTTTTTCAATTTCCTCAACTACTTTTTTGGATGAACCGTCATCGGCAATTATGATTTCAAAATTCTTAAGGGTTTGTTTTTCGAATCCCGCTAAAACTAATTTTAGATAATCCAACCGGTTGTAAAAAGCTAGTATTACGGAAGCTTTAATCATCCTTACTTTTCCCTTTCCGCAGCTTATCTTTTTCTTTACTTCTGTTATATGCTTTTTTATCGGCTTCAACCTTAGGCGGTTTTTGCGGAACGGGTATTCTCTTTTTCTTCTTCTTTATTTTTATATTTAACTTCTTAACCATGACAAACAAATATAAAAAATAATTTTCATTATGCGGTTAAGGAATAACTTCTCCTTTTTTGTTGTAATACTTTGTCCAGTCTTCCATAGGATACAGAGATGGAACCGCAATAATTTTTCCGCCGAAACCGATATAACGGAAGGTAAGCATTTCAATCGGAGTAACCTTAATATTTTTAAGCCGGTTCAAATAAATCTTTACTTTTTGCTCGTCTGCAAGATGTGCAAGATATTCATTTAAAACTTGCTGTTTCCTTTTTGCCAGCAGTAAATTCTTTGCATCCTGTATGCTGTTTCTTACGGCTCCTTTCAGCAAAGTTGATTTTTTACCAAGCACCCTAAATATTGTATACTTACCTTTTATTAAAAGAGGCCCGTAAACTTTACCGTCGGGCATTTCTGCTAACACCGCGCCAAGCTCGCTTAACTGAGATGCATAAAGCCACACTGCTCCTGTGGTATCAACCGTCCCGTGTTTTATATCGTTAAGCCTATTTAATACTTCCGCAGCTTGATCAATATTTTCCAGTTTAAATATTTGAAGCCGGAGTTTAACATCTTTTAAAACTTCATCCTTATGATTTTCAAAGAATTGCGTTACCTGCCGGTTGTTAATCTTTACCGTGTCGGTTATTTTCTGAACCGATGTTGCTGCTTTATATGCATCCTCAAACATCTGCACATTATATTTAACTTCGTTTGAATTCTGCAAACCAAGTTCGCGGGCGCGCTTTGCAAGGAAATGATTCTGCACAATAAATCTTAATGCGGAATGAAGCGATTCGGTAATATCGGGAAGTGCAGTGCTTTCCGGTGCAAATCCGGATAACGGCAGTCGGTTCAATGCTTCATTTAGAGTTATATCTCCGCCTTTAAAACGTAAAATCGGGTTATCCAATTTAGAATTGTATTCTTCCTTAATTTCATAAATTTCACGGTTACTTAAATAATAACCCCGATCATAGTTGGAAGGTGGAGCGTGCTTATCTAAAAAATTTTTTATAGTAAAAACCAGGGGCCTGAAAATTTTATAATTTACTTCAACTTTAACACCTTTCATTACGGACATCAAATAGTCGTACCCTATCTTATCTTCTTTTCGTCCTTTAATTATTTTTTTTATCATCTCTGTTTTATCCGCAAGAGAAGGAGATGTGAATTTCTTATTCGGACTTCTGCTTACTATTTTAAAAATTACATAACCGTCTTCCGTTAATGTCGGCTTGGAAATAAATCCCGGCTTGTGCCCGAAAAAAGCATCTTCAATTGTTTCATTGGATTCGCCGTATCCTATTTCAAGCGTGTCGTGCCTAATGTGCATGCTGTCTCTTAAAGTGTAAACACTGCTGCCGTGCTTTACCGAATTATAAAATACATTTGCTGAAGCAAGGTCAGGGAAGTAATAAGTGTCCAAAATATAATTATAGTTGGATAAGATCATTCCCTTTGCTATTTCTTCTTCGCTTACTTTCGCTTTAGGTAAAACCTCACGCCGGTAAAGTGCATCGCGTAAAAAAATTCTTTCCATCTGCCTTCTTAAATTTTTTTCAACAGTTGAATTATCAAGCGATGCATTGGAAAGAAGTTTTTCGGCTATCATCGACTTAAGAAATCCTCTTTTAACCGAATAAAGATTATCATACAAATCCTTACCGGGATAAACAGACAACTCGAACCTGTTTCGGAAGTCCGCTCCGGTGATAGGCTCACCGTTTACAATTGCAAGTGTATCCGGTTTTGCAGAGGTATATGAATTAAAAGTAAATGCATATGAAAAAAATGCAATAAGTAAAAACGAAACTATATTTGATTTTAAGAACATTAAAAATTCTTCCCGGTTTATTTTAAAGAAATCAACAATTAAATATTATATACAATATCCGGTTTTTCAACTCATTTAGGTATAGCTTAAAAGGAAATTCTTTTCAATACATAAAGCAACCTTTAGAGGTAGAATATATTTAGTGGATATCTCATCATGTTATTTTTCCTTTATGTGCCTCTTGTAACTTACAGTCCTTGCGGCAATTTTTCGCCACCAAGTCTCGAAGACACAAAGTTTTCATCAAAATTATTAAATAAAAATAAAATTATTTTTTGACCATCCGGCATATTTTAAGCCTTAACATCAATGTTATTTTAAAAGTATCATCTTTTTAACATTCGATAATCCGGATGACTGCAGTCTGAAAAAATAAATACCGCTTGAAACAGATTGACCGAAATTATTCTTTCCGTCCCAAACTACTTTATAATAACCCGGCATTTTTGTTTCGTTAACAAGTGTTTTCACTATTCTTCCAAGTATATCATAAATTACAAGCTTAACTTTTTCCGTCCGTGCAATTTCATATGAAATTGTTGTTGACGGATTGAACGGGTTCGGATAATTCTGCAAAAGATTAAAAGACAACGGCTGTTGAGTTTGTTCTTTAACATCTGTTAATGGAGTATTGCCCAGAATTATTATTTGCGATTGGTAAGGTGCCAAACTTACTCTAAGACTTGTAAAAGATGCAGTATTAATTTGTTGCGTTGTTGCATTCAAAACATCATTTGCATACCAGGCTTTTGAAGCATCAAGATGAAGAGTATCAAACGGAATTTGGACTGTTACATTAACGCTGCTGCCGTAAAAATTATTAATTACAATTGCCCTGTTGTCTCCGGAAATTCTTAAGAAAGAATAAACCGAATCCGCGGACGAATTGCCTAAACTCATATAACTTCCCTGCTGCAATGCCGGATTTGACTCCCTTATCCCGACAACCTTTTTATAATACTGCTGCAAGCTATAAACATCATTCCATCCTATCGCATCTAATTGAGTTGTTTCGCCGGTTTCCTGCCCTGCATAAATAAGCGGAACTCCAGGCAGTGTAAATAAAATTGCAGCTCCTAATTTTGTTTGTTCAGGGCTATAAACGGATATGAACCTTACTTCATCATGGTTTTCAAGAAATCTAAACGGCCTAATATACGGAAGATAATTCGGCCCCTGATACCAGGCTACCAAACTATCAAGTGAATAAATTTGGGAAGTATGGCTCATAACGGCTTTAAACATGTTATAAAAAGGCCAATCATATCCGCTGTCGAACTTATCATCAAAATATCTTAATTGATCGGATTGAGCTTCGCCAAGTAAAAAGATATCCGGGTTAGTTGCCTTAAGAGTATTCCTAAATCTCTGCCAGAATGCTGGGCCGGAAGAACGCGTATCATTAACGCTCCAGGCAACATCGCACCGATAACCGTCGATGTTAAATTTTTCAATCCAGTATTTTACCATCGTAATTAAATAATCTCTTACCCACTTCGGTTCATAATTAATGTTTGGAAGGTCCCACCAGTTTGAAAGATACTCGTAGTTACCCTTGGAATCCCATTGGTAAAAATCATAGTACGGAGAATATTTTTTGTATTTAAAAGCATCAACCATAAAAGGATTAACCGTACTTGTATGATTGATTACAAGATCCATCATAATTTTAATACCGTTTTGATGAGCAGTTTGAATTAAGTTATGGAAGTCCTGCTTAGTACCATATTCAGGATTTATAGCGTAATAATCTATTACTTTGTATCCGTGCGGCGGTGAAGCAGGCATTATAGGCATAAGCCAGATACATGTTATTCCAAGCTGTTTTAATCTTGGGATAGCAGTATTAATAGAACTTAAATTTCCAAAAAAACTGAATGAACGGGGATAGATTTCATAAACTACTGCTTTATCCACCCATGACGGATGCCAGGTTTTCAAATCTACCGTATGTGCAATACCGGAATCTACAACAACAACTGCTTTAGCCCATGTGGTGTCCAAACTTGAAAGAGCAGTTAATGTAAAATAGTATTCACCATCTATCGCAGGAGATTTATAACTTGTTATCGAAGAGTTAGTTGCGGATAAAGAAACGCTTGCCGGATTTGAAGGATCAACGGTCCATCTATAAGTAACAGGAAGTTTATCCGGATTAATAGAACCGCTTGCATCCAAAGTAACATTATTATTATTGAATGAATAATTAATTACAATTTTTGTTGAATGATCAGCATGATATTCAAAATAAATTATTTTACTTGTTGAGGTAATCGAGTTTTTGGTAACCGAAGCAGTAATCATGTTTGAGCCGTCGGTTAACGGAAGAAGAGCTTTGAATATACCGTTATTTACGGAAACAGTTGTATCAAAGGATGTGCTTCCGTTCTTCACATTAAATTTTGCAGTTGTAATTGATTGATCGCTCACTTTGCCGTAAACTCTTACTGTGTCTTCATACCAATTGCCTCCGTCAGTAAGTAAGCTAACTTCCGGGCTACCGGCAAGCGAAGGATTAATTTGGTTTAAGGTTATTCCTGCAAATCCATGATTCTCTGCACCAATTACGGCGGTTTTAGGTCCCCCGATGAGATACATCAGAATATAATTAG
>JBJKQP010000248.1:0-5354 GCA_046705105.1 Ignavibacteriaceae bacterium
CAGTTACCGGCATTTTATCCATGCGGCGGTTGTTCAAAAATTTGAAATACTTAATCTTCAAGTAAGTGTCTATAATCATACCGCAATTGCAGATATTCTGTTTTATATTGAATATCGAATCCGGGAAAAAGGTATTCCGAGAAGGATATAGATGTTTTAATCTTTAATAACAACGGAAATGATTGGAGGATTGTCTGGCGGATGCAAATTCCCGTTCCCTATGAAGAAGAAAAATGAAGAATAAGACAATTCTTCATTTTATTGCTCATCCCTATTAATAACAATGCCTCTATTTTTTAATTCAGCTAAAATTTTGGAATAACATTTTTCATCCGCTCCTAAATATTCCGGCGGCGAGATACCTTTCCTTGCATAATCATTATTTAGAATTCTTCTTGCAACGGAAGAGCAGGTGTAGCCTGTTGTACGCGCCATCGAAGTTATATTTCTTATTTCATCAAATTTATCAAAAAGTTTATAAGCAACTGTCTTATGTATTCCATTTTCAATTCCCTCAATTTTAATTATCATCACTGTAAATTCATGTTCATTTGGTTCAAGCTTCCATTGCGGCAGCAGTATTTGTGAAGTATACTCAATTGGTTTAATCTTTTTATCTCCTACGGAAATTTCTTTTCCCTCGAAGAAACCGGCATCTTTTAAAAACTGAATCTGCGTTATATGCCCCGGATATCGGAGAGTTTTTTCCTTCATGTTGGGAATTCTCATCGTTTGAAGAAGAGTTCTCAAACCGTCCGTATTAAATGCTTCCAGTATGCCGATAGGATCAATATTTAATAATTCAGGTTCAGAAAGAGCGGGTTTTATTACCTGCTTCCCGTTTTCGACCATCCTTGCAGGACGTATATACTCTTCTATAACGTCCGACGGTGAAAACGGTACCTTATATTGAAAAGGGAATGTTTTCTTGAAGGGAAGACCTCCGACGAAACATTCAAACGAATCTATCTTCATTGCGGCATTGTGTCTGCCCAAAATTATGTTGCTTAAACCGGGTGCAACACCGCAATCGATTAAAGCGGTAACATTTTTACTTTTTGCAAAATTGTCTAGATCAAACGGATCCTCTTCGAAGAAAGAAATATCAACAACATCTTTGCCTGCTTCTATAACGGACTTTAATGTGTTAAATCCCATAAAGCCTGGAACGGCAGATATAATGAAGTCAAATTCTTTTATTCTGTTTTTAAGTGCTTTGGAATCGGATATGTCGCATACGGATGTATCTATTTTAAGCTTTCCTTTTAAGTACTTTAATTTTTTTTCATCTATATCGATTGATGTAACAAAAAAATCTCCCGCCAGGTCAGTTGCTATTGCGCTGCCTATCATACCGGCTCCAAGTACGGCTATTTGATTTTTCATTATTATAACCTGTTAATTTTTAAATACAAATTTATAAGTAAATTATATTTAAAATATAATGCGATGTGTCTTATGTCCCTTATGAGAATCATAATTTTTTCCTAATTTTACATTTGCAAAGTAAATTTGCTTTGCAGTATGTAAAACCATATAAAGAGGAGTTTATTATAATTGTGAAAAATACGGAGTAATATTCCGTTTCACTTATAACTAAGTTCTTTTCTTCTTCGGAATTGCCAGACCGACTAAAATAAATGAACTAATTCCGGATAGTTTTACTTAGTACGGCTTTTCGCTAAAAATAAAGGTTTATAATTGAATATAACAATCTTTACGTTGTTAATTTGGGTAGGATCGTTTTCCGCAGGCTTTTTAGGTTCGCTTACAGGGCTAGGCGGAGGCGTTGTAATTGTTCCGCTTCTTACACTTGTGTTTGGTGTAGATATACGTTACGCAGTTGGAGCGTCTCTCATTTCTGTTATAGCCACCTCTTCCGGGGCAGCTTCGGCATATGTTAAGGAGGGTTATTCTAATATTAGAATAGGAATGTTCTTAGAAATCGCCACTACTATAGGAGCGATTGTCGGTGCATACCTGGCCGGAATAACACCGACAAATATTATAGCAATTATTTTCGGAATTGTTCTGCTTTATTCTGCGGGGCAGACATTCAGGACCCGTAAAGGCCAGCACATTACAAATGAACCCAACAAGCTTGCCGATAAATTAAGGCTTAACGGAAAATATCCGGAAAAAGGCAAGATGGTATCATATACTATGCAGAATATCCCCGGCGGGTTCGGAATATGTTTTGCGGCGGGAACCCTTTCCGGCTTACTTGGCATAGGCGGGGGCGCTGTTAAGGTGCTTGCCATGGATCAAGCAATGAAAATACCTTTTAAAGTCTCGGCGACCACAAGCAATTTTATGATAGGGGTTACTGCTGCAGCGAGTGCTGGAATTTACTTGAGCCGAGGCTACATAGACCCTGGTCTGGCTATGCCGGTTATGCTGGGTGTAGCTTTAGGTGCTTTAATTGGTGCAAAAGTACTGGCAAAAGTTTCACCTCATTGGTTAAAGTTATTATTCAGCATAATTATTTTAATAATGGCTTTTGAAATGATTAAAAGCGGAATCTCTGGGGCGATTTAAATGGAACAGAATAAGGAAATACGTCAGGATAAAAACTTAGAGATTATAATGGGTAATCTCTTGAGAACAGGAGTCCTAATAGCCGCGTCGTTTGTTTTGCTGGGCGGTATACTTTATTTAATTCATAACGGATTGTTGTTGCCTAACTATAAGACCTTTAAGGGAGAACCCTCTTCGTTAAGGAACATTCCGGATATATTCAGAAATCTTTTTTCATTTAATACCGGTGCTATTATTCAATTCGGATTAATTTTGCTTATTGCAACACCGGTAGCCCGAGTGATGTTTTCCGTAATTGCATTCCTTTATGAAAAAGACTATCTATACACCATATTTACAATAATAGTATTATCGATATTGTTGTACAGCTTTTTCGCCGGGATGTAATTAGCATCGCATCGTTAAAAAACCAAATGTGATTGAACACGCAGGTAAAACTTCCTTTATATCACATCCGTATTTTCTGATGATTAAGCTCACCGGTCAAGATCATATTTAATTTATACACGTCTCAATACAAAAAACGAAAGAACATATGGCAACATATAGGAGGCGGTTATGTTTTACATTAAAACTTTTAAATCTCTGTCTATTATAACGATTTTATCCGTACTGCTTTTATTAGGTGCAAATTCAAATTCTTTTGCGTCTGCTAAATCTGCGGCTCTTGCACAAAGGGTTAGCAATGCAATCTCTAATCAATACTATCAGAATTTTAATGTTTCCGCAAACAGCAAAGGAATTGTAAGGATAGAAGGAAATGTAAATACTCTTTATGATAAGTATAATATTTTTGATATAGTAGAAAAAGTCCGCGGCGTAAAGGGTATTAACGATTTTATAACAGTAAATACACCAATGCTGCCTGATGATATCGTTCAAGCCGGTATAGAAAACGAGCTAAGGATTGATAAGTCTATATTAGAGCCCAACAGGATAAAGGTGCATGTGGTTAACGGAATAGTAGTTCTAAGCGGTACTGTTAGTTACTACAAGGAAAAACTGCAGGCAGAAACAGTAGCTTCTTGGCAAAAAGGAGCAACCGGTATAATTAATCAAATAAAAGTCCTGCCGGTGAAATCCGCAGTAAGCGATAAAAACCTCAGTATAATTATAAAGGATATAATAAAAGACCGTTTCCCGATAGATAAAAAATTACATTATTTAGTTAAAGACGGTGTAGTAACTCTAAAAGGCTATTCGCATAATATGTGGGTGACCGATCATCTTCAGAAAGACTGCTTAAAAATACACGGAGTTAAAAAAGTAATTAATGACATAAAGATTGCGCCGGAGAAGTACCCTAATTTTATATAAGCGAATAAGATAAAGGTTCTTACAGACAAACCGAAAAATATTGTTAATACTATTAATCTGGAATTTTATATTTATTAGAAAGTTGTTGATTTGAGTCACTTTAAATAAAAATCAAATCAGTTAAAATTGCCTCTGCAAAAAAATAATTAGGTGCTGAATAAAAATTTAGTCATCAATTTAATTTGTTAATTCTCCAATTTGAACCGGGAGAATAGTTAATGGATATTACAAAAGAAACTGTTGTTGAAATGAATATTGCTGCTATGGAGATAAATGAAGAAGAAGTAAAAAAACTTGTTTCCAATCTATCTAATAAAGACTGGCTGATTAGACATAACTCGCGTAAAGCTCTTGTTAAAATTGGTCCGGGGGCATTAAGTTATCTAGAACAACTTGCCGGTTCGCCGGATTACAATACTCGGTGGGAGGTTATAAAAACTATCGGGGATATATCCAAACCTTCTTCCGTAACAGTGTTAACTAAAGCGATGCTGGATCCTAATGTTGATATTAGATGGCTTGCTGCCGAAGGCTTAATTGAACTTGGAGAAACGGCTGTTGTACAAGTCTTAAAAACAGTTATAAAATATTATGATTCTGTAGACTTATGCGAAGGTGCTCACCATGTTTTAACCGAATTGGCGAAACAAAAAAAATTTTCGGATACAACAAATTTAATCCCCTCGTTAATTAAACGGGATATAATTACTAATATACCGATGTATGCAAAGGCAAAGCTTGATGAAATTACTCACCCCAATAATTCTCATACGGAAATAAAATAATATAGCAACGATATAATTACCGGATACAAACCGAATTTTATTTCTCTCCCAAGAACTCATTAATTGTTTTATCAACTCTATCCATTTCACAGCCGGGACCAAGGTGTCCGCAGTCGTTATTGAGAGTTAAAGTCTGCGCTTTAATTATTTTTGATAACTCAAGAGCGGCAGTAGGATTAACCATATGATCTTGAAGATTGACAATTGATAGAACTTTTGCTTCAACTCTTGATGCTGCTTTGTTCATGTCATCACCGTATGGAGAAGAAACGTTGTGTGCAATCATGGCCATAAGCTGGCTTCTCCAATTATAAACGTTAAATCCTTTTGAAAAACTATTCTGGTATTTTTTTAGCTGTACGTAAAAATCTTCCGGTTTAATATGAGTTACATTATACTCCGGAGTTCTAATATTTAAATCAGTTATACCGGCAATAGATTTCATTATTTCATTTTCGGGTACACCGAATTTTAATTCGGTATTAATTGTCTGTAGCTCCGTGTTCCAAAGGAGAAGGTCGTAAGAAGTAAGTTTTGGTGAGCCTACCCAGGAAACAGCTTTGTCCATAAAATCCGGGTACGATACAATCCATTGAAAAGTCTGCATTCCCCCCATTGATCCGCCTATTATGCAAAACACATGTTTTATGCCCAATACTTTTGTTAAAAATTCATGCTGAGTATTTACCATATCCCTAATGTTAAACACCGGGA
>JBJKQP010000249.1:0-5787 GCA_046705105.1 Ignavibacteriaceae bacterium
TCATTTCTTCTCCTAAAATTAGCCAGCCAAGCACTAGAGCAATTACGGGATTTACATAAGTATAAGTCGAAACAAAAGAAATCGGAAGGTGTGTTAGTGCATAAATATATGAAGTATAGCCGACAATTGAACCGAAAATGAGCAGATAAACGAATGCGAGAAAGCTTTTTTCATCAAATGAAAATTTAGATGCCTCTCCTAAAATTAATCCGATTGAAATTTGTACAATTCCCGCAATTACCATTTGAATTGCAGCTCCCAATAAAGGATCTACACTTACTTTCTTATATTTTGAATATACGGATCCAAACGACCAAGATACTACAAGAACAAACAAACCAATAATTCCTGTTACATAAGACGTGTTAATAAGATTTCTCAAGTCGTACCCTATTATTAAAAAGACACCTAACAAACCGAGCAGAAGCCCGGCAATTATCTTTAAATTCAATTTCGGCCCGGAGGGTAATAAGGATTCCATTCCGACCATCCAGAAAGGTATGGTTGTAATAAATAAAGAAGAAATTCCGCTCGGAACGTACTGCTCGGCAAAATTTAAAAACCCGTTTCCAATCCCAATTAAACAAACAGCAACAACGGCTAGGTGAAAAAGATCCTTCAAGCCGGGAAATTTCCTTCCTTTTATAATAAGAAAAGAAACAAATAAAATACCGGCAGCAAGCCATCTAAATCCGCCGAATAAAAACGGAGGTACGCGGGTTACCCCGACTCTTATAGCCAGGTAAGTTGTTCCCCAAAAGAAACACACGCAAATATAGGCCAGGTACGCTTTTAAGTTCTTAGTTTGCAATTTTTATAATTTCATTGTTAATAATGAATATTAAGGACAGCAAATAAATAAGATCAAGCGGTTAATTGCAATAGACAGCTATCTATTAACCATCTGAAATTTTACAAATGAACTTAATAGATTTTTTATTGATTAATAACAAAATAAGTTATAAATTAATTTTGTAAGTTTAATGTAGGGAAAAGTTATTTTTAATGAATATTCTTTTCAATATTTAGGGTTTTTGTTTTAGAAATAGAAATTTTCTTTGGAGGGTAATTTCTATAAATAAATTCAAATAGTTCTTTAATTTATATTTTCAAATTACAATAGAATAGTCAATTTTTTTAGTTTTACTATTTTATTTGTATCCTTCGAAATTACCCGGCCGTATATTAAATTATTGATTGAACGAGTAATATAAAGTGAGTCTGTATAACCTAAAATTGTCTTGGCATTCTTTACAACAATTTTATGAAAGAAAGAATGGCTAAAAATTTTAATGACATTTTGTTCAGGCTGTCGCCGGAAGGAATAATCATAGATTATATTGCAGGCGATGATGAATTGTCCTTATTTTCTCAGGACTCTCTTATCGGTAAGAAACTTCATGATTTAATGCCGCCCAAAAATGCCGATAAGATATTTGCAGCTTTAAAAATGCTGGACGGTAAAAAATCAATTATATCAAAAAATTTAATATTCGGACAAGGAAATTCGAAAAAACTCTTTGAAGTAAAATTATTAAAACTTTATGATGAAAATATAACCTGCCTTATTTCCGATATAACTTTGCAGGAAAATTTAGATAAAGAAATTGAACTTTTAATATCCGCCTTTGAAGTTTCCAACAATGCCATTTTAATTACTGATGCTGAAGGAGTTATTATTTGGGCAAACAATGCGTTTACTTCCGAAACCGGATATAGTTACTCCGAAGCCGTTGGAAAGAAACCAAGCATCTTAAAATCCGGTGTTAATGATCCCGGTATTTATGTAAAGTTATGGGATACAATTAAAAAGGGTAAAACGTGGACAGGAGGATTATACAATAAAAGAAAAGATGGAACACTTTATTTCGATGAACAAACTATAACACCTTTTATAAATCATGGCGGTGAAATAACTAATTTTATAGCCGTTAAAAACGATAAAACTACTTACAGAAAATTAGAAGATGAATTGAACCTGCATTTAAAGCTGTGGGATTTAATATCGGATGCGGTGGTTGCTTTTGACAACGACTTAAAAATTATTGCATGGAATAAAGGTGCGGAAAAAATTTTCGGGTGGAAATTTGAAGAAACTTTCGGTAAAGAAATTACCTGTTTTATCAGGTTTGGAAATTGCAATAATAACAGCCCAAATAAATTAATAGAATTATTGCAAAAAGGAGAAATTAGGGAAGAACTTTATCAAAAAAATAAATTTAAGAAAAACATATTTATAGATTTTTCCGTCTCTTCAATTAAGAATACGGATAAACAAATAATCGGATATATAGGTTTATTTAAGAACTCTACTTTTAAAAAGAAAATTTTAGATGAAATTCGCACCGAGAAAGAATTATTAAATTCCTTACTGGACGCAACATCGGATTGTGTTATAATATTTGACGATCTGGGAAAAGAAAAATTGTGTAACAAATCGGTTCTAAAATATTTTAATTTAACTTACGACCAGTTTCTCAGGAAAGGAATTAATAATTTATTTGATTTTTCCGGAGATAAAAAAATAGAATGGGAGAACAGATTTAAAAAAGTTTTAAGTACTCATCAATTGGAAAAATATGAAGACCTGATTGAACTAAATAATGAAAAGCGCTATATAGAATTTTATTTCTTCCCTATTAAAAGTATTTTGTCAAATATTAATTTAGTTGGACTTAGATTTACAGACATAACCGACAAAAAAATATCGGAGAAAAATTATATAGAGTCAAAAAACTTAGCTACGCTTGGTAAAATGGCTGCATATATTTCTCACGAATTAAAAACACCTCTTAATTCGATTAGAATTAATGTGGACATATTAAGCAATTCACCGGATATTTCTCCCGAAAGGAAAAAATCTTTTTCAATTATTCAAAGAGAGATAAAAAGATTATCCATGTTAATGAAAGATGTGCTGCAGTTTTCCAACATTACCGACGGTATATGCATGGAAACCAGCATTAAAAAATTAATAGATGATATTAAAGATTTATTAGAACCGATTCTAAATGAAAATACAATAGATTTAATTAATTTAGTTGAGGATATTAAAATTTCCGCCGATCCTAAGAAACTCCAAACGGTTTTCGTGCATCTAATAGAAAATTCAATAGAAGCAATAAAAACCGGAGGGCAAATAAAGCTATATTCCAGATTTGATGAGACCGGTAAAAAGTTCTTCGTTTATTTAACAGATAACGGCTGCGGTATTATTGAGCCCGATAAAATTTTTGAACCTTTCTATTCCACAAAAGATATAGGTACCGGTCTCGGTTTACCGATAACTAAAAACATTTTGAATCACTATAAGAGTTCTATAAGATTAATTTCTTCGGAATCAGGTAATACAACTTTCGAAATAACGTTTAACATGTAAAGTTATTAATGGAAAAGGAAAAAATACTAGTAGTAGACGATGATCTCTCAACCAGAGAATCATTAGAAATTTTTCTTAAGGAAAATGAGTTTAAAACATTTTTAGCTTCCGACGGGCAAGAGGGAATTGAACTATTTGAAAAAATAAAACCCGACCTGGTTATTACGGATTTAAGAATGCCTAAAATTGACGGTATGCTGCTTCTGAAAAAAATAAAAAAAATAGATACCAACATTCCGGTAGTAGTAATCACTGCTTATGAAGATATGGGAAGTACGATTGAGGCGATGCAATCGGGTGCTTATGATTATATTGAAAAACCGCTTGATATTGCAAGGTTAAAATTCATAATTAAAAGATCTCTGGAAACTAGTAACCTAAGCCGTAAGCTGGAAATTGCGGAACTTAAATTACCGGAGCAGGATGAGGAAAATTTAATAATAGGAAAAACACCGCAGATAAGAGATATATTAAAAAAAATCGGACAAATATCTTCAAACAGAGTTAATGTTTTAATACAGGGAGAAAGCGGCACGGGCAAGGAGTTATTAAGCAGGGTTATACATAATTCAGGCTTAACCAAGGGCTTTCCGTTTATTGCCGTAAATTCCGCAGCGTTACCGGAAGCATTATTGGAAAGCGAGCTTTTCGGCCATGTTAAGGGTGCCTTTACGGGAGCAATAAAAGATAAAAAAGGAAGATTTGAGTTGGCCGGCCAGGGCACTATTTTCTTAGATGAAATATCCGAGATTTCTCTGAATTTGCAGGTAAAGCTTTTAAGAGTAATCCAAGAGAAAGAATTTGAACGTGTCGGCGATGAAACCACCTTGCCTATGAAAGCCAGAATTATTGCGGCAACAAATAAAAATTTGGAAGAACTTGTACAACAAGGAAAATTTAGAGAAGATTTATTTTACCGTTTAAGTGTATTTACAATTACTATTCCTCCACTAAGGGAAAGAAAAGAAGATATTCCTCTTCTTGCGGTTCATTTTCTAAAAAAGATAAATACCGACCTGCACAAGAACGTTAGAAAAATACCCTACGAAGTAATTGATTTACTTCAAAATTATGAGTGGATAGGTAATGTAAGGGAACTGGAGAATTCTCTTTTACAAGCTGTTGTTTTAGCTAAAGGCGAAGTTTTGGAAAAAGAAAATATTTTATTAAGGGATAACGGAGGTCATCATTATAGAAATGATTTGCATGACTTTAGCCTGGCAACAGTGGAAAGAGAACATATAAAATTTGTCCTGGATAAAGTGAACTGGGATAAAAAAGAAGCTGCAAAGCTGCTTAATATATCCAGGCAAACCCTTTATAATAAGATTAAGAGTTATTCTTTATTCCCTGACTGAAATCAATAGATATTGATTATGATTTTAGTCTGTTACCCTCAAATAGATTTTACAGTTCGTTTATTGGTTATTGCATATTAAAAAGCAGCTACGTTATTAATCATTTATTTTTGTCGATTTATAGAAAAAATTTTACTTGTCCATTATTGTTTATCCGAATTACCTTAGGCTAAACGGACATAAATATTTAATATTATGTATTTATTTAAGTTTTAGTAATATAATATCAAAATACTTAATTACGCCTTCCTAAAATTAATTCTAATTGTATCAATGCTAATTTATATAATCAAAATGAGATGTACGCATTCATATAATTTAAAATATCTACGTGTCCATTTTTTTTAATCTTTTTTTGTCTAACTTTTTTAATTTTCAAGCTATAGATTTTTCAAAATGTCCTTTTACAAAGCATAATTCACATTTCCGTATCCGGCATAATATTTGTTAATCATTATTTAGCAGGAGCTATTTTTTAGCGGGGAAAACAACAAACCCATTTTCCTCTTTTACGGAGGAAAACTTTTGGACTTTTACAAATTCCCAAACGAGCTTTATAATATGGATATAAATGAGGGCTTAGACAAAGGGATTCAAGGTTTATTAATATTCATCCTGGGAAATAAGGAATTTTGTTCTGATATTAAAAATATTACGGCAGTTATTAAGATAGATGAAATAAAACTTACATACGTAAATAAATTTAATGATGAAATTTATTATGAAGGGCGGTCATTTAAAGTTATCGACATTCATGATATCTTAAAAATTCAGATGAAAAAATTAACTAATAATTCCAGAATAATTCTCTTTAATACTTTTGGTAAAATTTTCGGTTTTATAACGGACAAAGTATCAGAAATAATTACCATCGACTCAATTTTTCAGGAGAAATATCTGGATTTAATCCCGGTGTCTAAAGTAAGATACATAAACGGAGAATTATTATTTCAAAAAAGGAGGGTGTTCCTTCTTGATTTTGAAAGTTTAAGCAAGGAATTAAAAACTCTTCAAAAATTTAATTTAGGGACAGCAAATTAAAAGATATAA
>JBJKQP010000250.1:0-5320 GCA_046705105.1 Ignavibacteriaceae bacterium
AGATAACTCAGCGTCATCCGGATGAGCCGCAAAAACAAGTACGTCTAGGTTCATTCTTTTTATTTATTTTGATGATTGATTTTTTAACATGCCAACTTAAAGATTTTTTATTTGGGATTCCATAACCAAGTAGCAAATAATTTAGTAAAAATTCGGGTAACATTTTTTCTTGTAAATATTTATCTTGCTTGTGCGGAAATTATTAACTTATGTTACGCAGACATTCGGAATAATGGAGTAGTGGAGTAGTGGAATTGACCAAGTTACTCTATTATTCCATCATTCCAAAGAATATCTTATGCGTAAGGTTAGTTATTAATATAAACGGGAGTTATTTATTAAATGCGGGAGGTAGTATTATGTTTTCTAAAATTTTTCTTATAGGTATTATAATGTTAATAAACAGTAGTAATTTAACATCTCAAGAGCAAAAAACTGCATTTGTAAACGGGAATATTTATACGGTAAATAAAAACCAGCCGACTGCGGAAGCCGCATTGATTCAAGGGAATAAAATAATTTTTACAGGCAGCAACGAGCAGGTTAAGAAACTTTCCGATAAAAACACTAAAATTATCGATTTAAAAGGAAAGCTAATGCTCCCTGGCTTTATAGACGGCCATGCACATTTTATAAGCGGCGGATATTATCTTCTCGGCCTCGACTTAAGGCCCGCAAAATCAATTGCGGAGTTTAAATCACTCTTAAAAAGTTACATTGAAAAGCATGAGGGCAAATGGATTACAGGCGGCAACTGGGACCACGAAGCCTGGGAAGTTAAAGATCTTCCTACAAAAGAAATGATTGATGATTTTTCAAAAGGAACCCCGGTTTTTGTAGAACGTTTTGATGGACATATGGCGCTTGCAAATTCTTATGCACTCAAATTAGCCGGTATAACAGCAGAGACAAAAAGTCCCGAAGGAGGTACAATAGTAAAAGATACGAAAACGGGAGAACCGACCGGTATTCTAAAAGATAATGCCATGTCATTAATTTATTCAATCATTCCGGAGAACACTGAAGAGGAAAACTACAAGGCTGCGTTAGCTGCTCTTGAGGAAGCTAAAAGATACGGTGTAACTAGTGTTCAGGATATTACCTATAAGGATAACCTGATAATTTATCAAAGACTGGAAAGAGAAGATAAATTAACCTGCCGGATTTATACAAGGCTTCCTATTGCCGGTTATAAAAACTTAGTTGATGCAGGAATTCAATATAATTTCGGCAGCGATAAAATTAAGCTAGGTTCTTTAAAAGCTTTTTCGGATGGATCACTCGGCTCCAGCACTGCCTGGTTTTTTGATAAATATAATCAGGATACAACTACTTACGGTTTGCCAATGGATATTATAACGGATGGAAGACTTGAAAAGTGGGCATTGGATGCCGATAAAAATAAATTGCAGATTTCGACTCATGCTATTGGCGACAGGGCAAATGCATACATGCTAGACCTGTATGAAAAGATAGAAAATGTAAATCCCAAATGGGATAGAAGATTTAGAATTGAACATGCACAACATATAAGAAAATCAGATTTAACCAGATTTGCGGAGCTAGGAGTTATTGTTTCCGCACAGCCGTATCATGCCATTGATGATGGTGTTTGGATGGAGAAAAGGATCGGACATGAAAGGCTTAAAGAAGCTTATCCATTTAAATCTTTTTTAGATGCCGGAGTTGCTGTTTGCTTTGGAAGTGATTGGACTGTTGCACCTCTAAATCCGTTAACCGGAATTTATGCAGCAGTAACCAGAAGAACACTCGATGGTAAAAATCCGAACGGCTGGATACCTGAACAAAAAATTTCTGTTGAGGATGCAATTAAATGTTATACAATAAACAATGCATATGCAGCTTTCGAAGAAAACATAAAAGGCTCTATTGAGCCGGGAAAGCTTGCAGATATGGTTGTACTTGATAAAAATATTCTTTCAATTGATCCGGTTGAAATTAAAGATACCAAGGTTGTTATGACTATTTACGACGGGAAAATAATTTATCAAGCAGATTAAAAGATAAAAAGTTCTTTAAAATTTTAAACGATAATAGACGTAAGAATGTTAATTATTTGAAATGTTTTAATAATAAGTCTTAAATAGGTCGATGATAATTAACATTTATCGGGTTAATATACCTTTAGGCGAAAATAGGATTGAAAATATTTTCAATTTTATTTAATTGTAGATACTTAAAACATGTTTCCCATGAAATTTAATTTTCACATTTAGAATTTCGAAATTGATGGGGTAAAATTATGGATATGTTTTCTATTATCGTATCGTCGCTGGAAATTTTCTTTGGTACTGCTTTTTTACTGGTCGGCAGTTCATACATAGCCTACAAGGTAAAGAATAGAGAATAACCAATAAACCGGATATTTATTTTTAAATTTATTAATAGTGACATAGAGCTATATTTTCCATTCATCGTATAAAAGCTTATTTAATACGGGAATAAGTATCCGGTAAGTTAATCCCCAAATACGCTATTTATTAATTTTTAAAAACTCAATTTTTTTAGATACACCCCACATTTTAAAATACTCAATTCCTTTACCATAAGCCTCAGGTTGAAGTAAATCTTTTAATTTTACATCAATTATTTCCCTTATTTCTTTTCCATCCGGTTTCAACATTCCGGTTGATTTTACTTTACCTAGAAACGGATAAGCTGATTTTAATTTTACTTTCCAGATTTCATTTATATTTTTTTGATATGATATAAAACAATTAGATTGATTTATATTAAGAAAGGACTTTATAAAAGAGCCTCTATAAATTATTTTTATAGAACCACTTTAAAATGAATTAATACTTATGCCTAAACAAATTGATGAAATTCCGTTAGTAGGAATTAAGCTTATTCCAGGTTTAAAAACTCCTCTTTATAAACAACTGTATGAACAATTAAGAAGTGCAATTTTGGAAAAAAGATTTGGAGGAGGTAAAAAACTTCCGGGAACGAGATCATTTGCTGCTGTTTTAGGCTTATCCAGAAATACGGTTAACCTTGCATATGAACAACTAATGATTGAAGGATACATTCAAGGTGAAATAGGTTCGGGATCTTTCGTCACCGAAAACCTACCGGAAAAAGTATTAATTCCGGAACCACAGGGAGTTTACCGGAATAATATTCATCATAAGGCTCCTGCTTATTTTAACCTTAATAAGGAGGTAATAAATTTTTCCAAGCAAAATACCAGCCTTGAAGAAGTAAAGCCTTTTAGAAACGGTGTCCCCGCATTATCCGATTTTCCTTTTGATGTATGGACAAAAATATCCAACCGCGTTTTGAAAAATTTGGCTCCCAAATATCTTGGTTACGGAGATACTGCCGGCTTCAAACAATTAAGGATTAATATTGCAGAATACCTTAAGACTTACCGTGCAGTTAATTGCAGCTTCGAACAAATATTAATAGTTAACGGTTCACAACAGGGATTAGACTTAATCGGCCGTGTTTTGCTCAAAGATAAAAGTAATGTATGGATTGAAGATCCCGGTTATCCCGGAGCTAGAATTTCATTCTTAGCTACGGATGCAACAATTTATCCCGTCCCTTTGACAACAGAAGGGATTGATCTGGATTATGCGATTAAAAATTATCCTGCTCCTATTTTAGTTTATACTACTCCTTCGCATCAATACCCGCTAGGTTATACTATGAGTATTTCCGTAAGGTTAAGGCTGCTTGAATGGGCAAAGGAAAATAATGCATGGATAATTGAAGATGATTATGATAGTGAATTCAGATACAGCGGAAATCCGCTTCAGTCTTTACAGGGTTTGGATTCTTCCGGTAATGTAATTTATCTTGGTACGTTCAGCAAAGTATTATTCCCGGGATTAAGACTGGGATATTTAGTTCTTCCTTCCTCAAATTTAATGGAACAATTTATTGCGGCAAAGTCAATAACAGACAGACAAAGTTCAATTATGGATCAAATTATAGTTTCAATTTTTATTGAGGAAGGCCATTTTACAAAACATTTAAGAAGAATGAGAATGCTTTACAAAGAAAGGCAGGAATATTTCATATCTGAAGTTGTTAAAGAATTAAATTCAGCAATTAAAGTTAAAAATGATAATGCAGGCATGCATTTAATCGGTTGGCTTAATAAAAATTATAATGAGAAAAAGATAGCGGCAGAATTAACTAGAAATAAGATTTTTGTTAATCCGCTTTCCGGTTATTCGTTAAAATTTAAAATGCCACCGGCACTAGTTTTAGGCTACACTGCTTTTGGAAAAAAAGCTATTCAATCAGGAATTCAAAAAATGGCCAGCGTTTTAGTTAAATGAGTTTTAATATTAATATGTCACCATACGCAAAACCAGTGTTCGGAGTAAAGGAATAGTGGAATAATGGAGTAAATTTCAAAATTCCAATATTTCATTATACCTACATCTGCGTAACATGATTTAATATTTAATAATAAAGTGAGCAATCTCAACTATAATGAATTTTAAGTTATAAACTTTTGTAGATTAGTTGGAAGTTGCTTATGACGAAATTAATTTTATAATATATATTTTATCAAATGATTATTAAAAGGCATTATTTTGAAAAATCATTATGACGTTATAGTAATCGGCAGCGGACCCGGAGGAGAAGGTGCCGCAATGAAGTGCACCAAAGAAGGTATGCATGTTGCAATGTGCGATTATTTTTCAATG
The DNA here is from genome assembly GCA_046705105.1 of Ignavibacteriaceae bacterium. GTDB lineage: Bacteria > Bacteroidota > Ignavibacteria > Ignavibacteriales > Ignavibacteriaceae > FEN-1297. The sequence continues at coordinate 4,689 of JBJKQP010000250.1, forward strand.
GTCGGCGGAAGCTGCACACACAGAAGTACAATACCAAGCAAAGCTTTGCGTCATGCAAGCCAAATTTTATATGAAACAAACAGTCTGACAGAAGCAAATTTTCAAACTTTACTTGCAAAGGCGGAAGTTGTAATTCAGCAGCAGTATGAATTAAGAAAAAGTTTTTATGAAAGAAACCTTGTCGATATAATTGACGGAAGAGCAACTTTAATAGAACCGCATAAAATTTCGGTCAACTTATCAAAAGGCGCCGTAGAAGAATACACTGCTGATTATTTTGTAATTGCTACAGGCTCAAGACCTTATCATCCGCCCGATGTTGATTTTTCTCATCCGAGAGTTTTAGACAGCGATACTATATTAAACTTAAAAGACAACCCGCGTTCCGTAACTATTTACGGTGCAGGAGTAATAGGATGTGAATATGCTTCAATATTCAGAGGCTTGCAGATAAAAGTTAATTTGATAAACACTCGCGATAGGCTTCTTTCATTTCTTGACGATGAAATAATTCATGCACTAAGCTATCATCTTCGTGAGCACGGCGTTGTATTAAGACATAATGAAGAATATGAAAAAGTTGCAGGCGATGAAAAAGGCGTTACTGTTTATTTAAGATCAAATAAAGAAAT
>JBJKQP010000251.1:0-11522 GCA_046705105.1 Ignavibacteriaceae bacterium
AAAACTCAATGTCGCTGTTAAGGTTGCAATAGTAATCTTACCTTCCTCAGTTAATGATGAGGCTTAATATGCGAAGGTATATCCTAGTATGTTAATGATTTGCACCTATACCGATAGTTGAATGACAGAAAACCAAATGGTAAAGTGAATAAAAACTATTAGTCATTTGGTTACGGTTACTATGTCTGTTTTGTATATCGACTAATCCTTTCGAGAGTAAACTACCGTTTGACGAACAACTTCTAACAATACGGGCCTAATTACCGATTGAGAGAAACAATTTCTTTTCCATTTTAGGCAGAATTTGGCAACGAATATTTTATATCATAATCCCCTAAACATCTTTACTAATTTACATAATTTTTTAATTAACCTTGATTTTTAAAAACTAAATAAGTATAATTGTCCATCATTGGAAGGACATTTGTACCATGGGAAAAATTAAGAATAACAACGCATATGTAAACACAACACCTGCCGGGAAAATAAAAGAACTTAATGTTAAATATGCCATAACATTTAATGATATAGCCGATGTATTAGATGTAGCAAGCAAAACAATTAGCCGATGGACAAGACAAGAAAAAAGTTCAAGGTTAATTTCCGAGCAGAAGAAAGACAGGCTTATGATATTGGAAAGTATATTAAAATTAGGTAAAAAAGTTTTAGGCTCTGATGATGAGCTTAACCACTGGCTGCACAGCCCCGTTTTTTCACTTAACGGTAAAAAACCAATTGAACTCCTTAAAACCGAATCGGGACGCAGAAAGGTAGAAGAAACGCTTCATCAAATAGAATTTGGAATTTATTAGTTGCTCAAACTCTATCGCATCTGCAGAAATATATATGAACCAAGTGATCCCTCCGGTACAAGCCAAATACCCGGACGCTGGCATAGCTACGGAAATAAAGTACTCTATTTTTCATCATCTTTAGCTTTGTGTGTCTTGGAATTAAAAGCTAATTCCGTTTCCTTTGAAACTATTAAGAAAGAATTTCATTATATAGATATTGAAATAGAACCTAAAATTACCTCGATCGAAGAAGTACCGGATTCATTTTATAAAACGAACTGGAATTTAGATCGGCAGTTAACACAGAGCCGGGGAAACAAATGGTACGGTACATGTAAATTTCCAATTTTAAAAGTTTATAGTGCCGTTTTAAAATCCGAATTTAATTTTATTCTGAACACTGCTCATACTGATTTTAATAAGATAAAATTTCCTTCTCCTAAAGTCATCCCTTTAGATTCAAGATTAAGGTGAGCGGATAAAAATCTTTTTATCCTGATTTTACACTCCTTACAAACACAAGAAGAAAAACTAAACTTACAACAGTAAGCACTCCCATTATAATTGTAACAGAATAATCATCCGCAATTCCTTTCATTTTTAAAAAGATATTTAATATACCGATTGCTATGTTCATTAAGATGAAAAAAGTAAGTATTACCGGGGCAAGCATATAACCCAGAGGCTTTTTCTTTAATAATAATATTGCAGTTATAATTAAGCCGGGCAAAATTATTGATAAATCCAATACATGAACAGGATTTGTCGGCATTCCGATTTCTGTAATTTCCACCGGAACAGTATTTTTAATAATTGCAGGTACAATTGAGGAAAGCCATAAAAAGTAAAAAAAGATTCCACAGATGAGGATAAATGCTCCCGTTGATTTTATAGGAATTTTATTCTTAATCCACTCCCCTGCCGGTTCTTTTACAGCCATAAATAAAAAGTATAAAAATAAATAAAAAGAAAGTCCCAGAATCCAGCAATATAAAATAAACATGCGGTTAAAGTGAAGATCAAAACAGTATATCATGAAAGTATAAATAAGATAAAGTAAACATCCTGCCAACATTATTAATGCAATTTTACTCTTTCTAAAAGCTAATATTGAAGTAACAATCAGCGTAGGCGTTACTAGAAAAAGGTCTACAATATCCTGACCATAAGCCTGGGTTACCCAATTCAAAGTTTCCCTCGAGTAAGCATTATGTACAAATAAACCGTAACTGCTAACTATAATTACAAATAAAGCTAATAAGAATGATAAAACTATAAATGTCTTATCGAACTTTGTTTCACCCATTTAATTCCTCCTTTTTTACGGACATAAATATTTAATACAAAAATAGAATCATATAAAAAAACTCTCAAATATATTTATACAATCCGAACGTTAAATTCATTTTACACAAAATATTTCAAAATAAACTTTTCGCATTTTTAATGTTAAATAATTATCATTTGTCATATAGCATATAGATAAATACCGGATATCGAAAATATATTGACATTTTAAAATATATTATTAATCTTAGGTTAAATTCATTAAAGAAAGTTGTTTAGATTAATTTTCTTTATGAGTATTGGAGTGACAATATTAAATATTTGAGGGAATCAAAATGAAACTGTTAGTAGCTGCTATAGTATTTATTAGTTTATTCTTTTTATTCGGAGGCTTATTTTCAGTAGGATTGTACGGAAGCAAAAGTCCAAAAAAGACTTCTAAAACCGTAGAGCTTCAAATGGTTGAAGGGAAAACCGCTAATACATATTCCATGAATCAAATTGACAGCATTTCTGCTGCTTATAATTATCCGTTTACATCTGCCAACGGAAAAGGCACTTCTGTTTATGCTGTTGCAAAGTAAAGAGTGAATGGTTAATAGTTAATCGTGAGTTGCGCAATAATTACTCAATTAACCTTTAATTACCATCAACCATAATCTATTAACTATTAACTCTTAACAGATAACCGATATATCTCCAAATTATATTATCTTTACCATTCATAAATCCGTTTTATCTTAAAAGGAATTTCCGCACTAAAAATGCAAAGCGTACAAGAGCATGTAAAAAGTACCATAAGTTTGGCCTACCCTGTAATGATTGGCCAGCTTGGTATGATAATGATGGGAGTGGTCGACAGTATTATGGTCGGTGGTCTAGGTGCAACACCACTGGCTGCTGCTTCACTGGCAAACAGCTTGTTTATATTGGTCTTAATTATCGGCCTAGGAATCTCGTACGCAGTTACTCCATTAGTAGCTATTTCCTTAGGAGCAAATAAAATTTCGGATTGTACAACTTTATTTAGACAGTCGTATGTCATTAATCTGGTAGTTGGTATCTTTTTAATGATAATAACTATAGTATTTGCCGATTTAATAAAATACATGAACCAGCCGGCAGAAGTTGCTCGACAAGCAATTTCTTATACAAAAATTTTAGGCTATTCAATGATACCGGGAATGATCTTTCAAACCTATAAACAGTTTATTGAAGGATTTTCCGTAATGCGTCCTGCAATGGTAATTACCCTTTTGGCAAACATAATTAATGGAATAGTTAACTGGGTATTAATATACGGTAAATTTGGTTTCCCTAGACTTGAATTAAACGGTGCGGGATGGGCAACTTTTTCATCCAGAGTGTTTATGGCAATTGTAATAATGCTGTATGTAATGAACTCTAAAAAATTTTCGGACTATAAGTTAAAATTAAAATCTTATAAATTTAACTTTGCCGTAATAAAAAAGATTTTAGACCTCGGCATTCCAAGTGCATTGCAGTATGTGTTCGAGGTCGGGGCATTTTCTTTTGCAGTTGTAATGGTAGGCTGGCTGGGCACAAAACAATTGGCCGCCCACCAGATTGCAATGAATTTGGCTTCAATTTCTTTTATGGCTGCGCTGGGAATTTCTTCGGCAGGAGCAATACGTGTAGGCAATGCGGTTGGTAAACAGGATACAAGCGAGGTTAGAAAGGCAGGATTTACGGCAATTATTTTAGGTGCTTCTTTAATGGCTGCATGCGGAGTAATATTTATCAGCTTTCGAAAATTTTTACCTTCACTTTATATAAACGACCCGACCGTTATTTACTATGCCTCCATACTTTTAATAATTGCCGCACTTTTCCAAATATCCGACGGTACACAAGCCGTTGGTATTGGAGTATTAAGAGGATTAACCGACGTAAAAGGCCCGACGTTAATTACATTTATAGCATATTGGGTTTTGGCACTGCCTGCCGGATATCTGCTCGGCTTTACTTTTCATCTGCAGGTTGTAGGTGTATGGATTGGTTTATTAATAGGTTTAACGGCATCCGGTACAATGCTTACCTTTCGATTCAACAAAAAAAGCCGCTTACTAATTACGGTCTAATTTTTATTTTGGTAAAAAACATTTTTCAACACCTTAGTATTTTCCGGCTGCTAAAATTATCACATTGGTTTTGTCTCATTTATTGCTTGGTTGCATTATAATATGCCTATCGTAAAAACAATTGCCTGGTCTTGGTAATCATTAAAAGAAAATGCATACTCAAGGTTAACAACAATTTGGAAATTATAAGTATGAAGAATTCTTAATCCCGTATTAAGTGAAAATTCAAATCCGTCCGAACTCTTTTGTACCTTTGTTTCTCCGGAAAAATCATAAACAGGCGAGTTATGGGAAATCCAATGAAAGCCGAAAGCACCGCCTAAATAAGGGCAAATATCTTTTCTTGAAAACAAAAAATCGCCGTAAATATTCATAGCAAAGCCTTTGCGCGCAGCCAGCATCATACCCACTGCATAATCTTCCAATTCGTAATCGAGATGAAAATCAACTACAAAACTTTTATCGACATTATCATATCCGTTCTGAGGATAGAGATAACCGAAGGAAATGCCTATATTTTTTCTTGAAGATCTCCTGAGCGGCTCTTCGGATTCCTCTTTATAAATTTTACCAACCTCGGCATTACCGGACACAGGAATAAGCTGAACCGTACTTATTGCAATTCGTTCCATTACCGGCTGGAGATCTTCTATGCTCATAGCGGCAACCTGATCAAGTAAAACATCCTTGCCGGATTTTACATCGGTAATAAAATATTGTACCATGATTTTATCACCTAGAGGTGCAAGTTTGCATCCAAGAACTCTTGCTGCTCCCGTCTGCTTTCCTATTTCTTCCGCACATTTACTAGACATACAATCCTTTGTCCCGACTACTTTATTTAATTGTGCCGAAGTAATAATAATTACATTTTTCTTTTTTGTAAGAGCAAACTCAAGTATTGATTGTATGGTATTAACCGAAATTGAATCAATTCCGTTTGAGCTTATGGGCAGAACGGCTATTTTTATAGACGTAGTATCCTGCGCTAATGCAGGATAAAAACTTAATAGAGAAACGAGAATTAAGATAAAAGAAAAACGAGAAGCTTTCATAGATTCACCCTTTTTAATATTTTATTCGATGCATTTTTAGCTTTACATAATTTCCACAGCTTTATTCATATCTCAAAGCTTCTATGGGATCCAGATTTGCGGCTTTGTATGCAGGGTAAGTTCCAAAAACAACGCCTACAAAAATGCATGTGAATAAACCAATAGATACCCAATCATATGGAATAACCGTTACGGCATTTAAAAACGAACCGGCATAATTGCCTATACCCACTCCCAGAATAATTCCTATTAATCCCCCGATTATGGAAAGTACTACTGCTTCAATTAAAAACTGAATAAGAATATTACTCTTCTTTGCACCGACCGCTTTCCTTATGCCTATTTCCCGCGTTCTTTCAGTTACGGAAACCAGCATAATGTTCATTATACCCACACCGGCGGCAATAAGTGCAATAATAGAAACTACCATAGCACCTATTTTAATTCCCGCCGTCATACTATTTATTTGATCCATAACGGATTCGTTGCTGAATATTTCAAAATCATTTTCTTTACCGGGTTGAACTTTGCGTATTGTCCTCATATAGCCGGTTGCAGATTCAATTGCAGACAGGTATTTTTCTTTTGAAGAAGACATTACAGTAATTGACACGCTGGAGCGTCTTTTACCGTATAATGACTGAAAGGTTGTTATGGGAATAACCACATAATTATCCTGCGTTTGTCCGAATAAATCAGGTTTCTTTTTAAGTACACCTATTACTCTATACGGTTTTCCGTCAACTCTAATTTCCTTTCCCAGCGGATCAACATTATTAAAAATTTTCTCAACAACCGCATAGCCTAGTACACAAACATGATCACCATACCTAATTTCTTTTTCAAGGAATTCTCTTCCGAATTCTATTTCCAGATTAAGTGTTTTATAAACACCCTGCGTAACTCCCACTAAGTAAGTATCGGGATTTGTTTCTTCACTGCCGAATTTTGCAATCTTTCTGCCAGCACCCTCATATGCTCCCATACGTTCAACGTTGTGCATCATTCCTTGAAGCCGGTAAAAATCCTCCAGTGTAATGTCCTTCCTATTTCTGTATAAACGCCATTGCCCGTGGCTCATTATGGCCGGATATTTGCGAATCTCAAAGGTGTTTTTACTGAGGAATTGCATGCCCTCTTCTATTGTAGTTTGAAGCATAGTAATAATGGTCATAATAACTATTATAGAAAAAATACCGACAACCACTCCGAGAATTGTTAGAAATGTTCTAAGCTTGTTTGTCTTAAGAGAATCTAGAGAGACGAAAAATATTTGATGAATATTCATAGCGTTCCCCGCTTAATTCAATTAGGAATATAACCCTTTTTTAAATATTGTTTAGTTAGGCCTAAATAAAAATAATACCGGCAGATTATAAAAACAAATTGCATGCTTTTAATCTAAAATATTTTTATTTTATACATTATTCATTTATTGTGTTACTTTAAAAAATACGGGGCTTTTTTTAGAAAAGTAAAATACAGGGACAAATCCAGATAAGAATTGTAACAGTACCAATAAAATAATTTTTTAAAAGGGAGAACTTGAAATTTTTTGCTGCCATAATATTTTGCTGTTTGGTAAACTTGTCGGCGCAAAATATAATCTTCCGCAATTATTCAATTACGGACGGCTTACCCGATAATCATGTAAAAAGTATAATCCAGGATAGCAAAGGATTTATATGGATGGGTACACAAAACGGGCTTACCCGGTTCGACGGATACGAATTTAGAACATTTAAAAATGATCCGGGTTCTCCCCATTCATTATCGAATAACGGTATCTGGGTTTTACGCGAGGGAAAGTCCGGCTGCATATGGATAGGTACTCAAAACGGAGACCTCAATAAATACGATCCTAAGAAAAATTACTTTGAACATTTTAAAATTTGCAGCAGCAAGGATGCAGAGAATTATATTTCGTGCTTATTTGAGGATACAAACGGAAATATCTGGATCGGCACATATAACAATGGTCTTTACAAATTTAATCCCAACGGCAAATCTATCGAACATTGGGAACACAAAGACACCGACAGCAATTCCTTAAGTAATGATTTTATAAATGCAATAACCTGCGACAATGATGGAAACTTGTGGATAGGAACTTATTCCGGACTTAATGAATTTAATTATACAAAGGACAGACAATTATTTAAAAAATATTTTTATAACGCATCAAACCCCTCTTCTTTAACCAGCAATCTAATTTGGAATATAACAAAATCAAATATTAATCCGGATATTTTTTACATAGGTACATATAAAGGACTTACAATTTTCAACTCAAGGACAAAATCCTTTGAAAAGATTATACCGGTAAAAAATCCTTCCAGCCAATTTTCAAATAGCTTGGGATCAGTAATCGAAAAGAAAGCAGGTAAAGGTATTGAGCTGTGGCTGGGAGGCTATGGCGGGTTGATCAATTATAATATGTTAACAAAACAAGTTTACGAATGGCATCATGATGATAAAATTTCCGGAAGTATAATAGGCGAACAAATAAATGATTTGCTTTTAGATAAATCAGGTGTTTTGTGGATTGCTACGGAAGACGGAATTAGCTGTTTGCCGGGAAAGTCCCGGAAATTTAATAATAATTTTTTACAAAATTTTTCAGTAAAAGATCGAGAAATTATTTCCAGCCTTAATATCCAGTCTTTTTCTCAGACAAAAAGCGGAACTATTTTTATCGGTACAGCCAAAGGATTAAAATATATTTCTTCTGGTAATAATAATTTGAAAATTGTTTCCGTTCCCCAATTTGACGGAATTAATATCTGGAGTTTAACCGAAGGAAATTCAAATAATCTTTGGATAGGGACTTACGGTAAAGGTCTTTACAAGTATAATATCATTACATCGAAAGTTAATCATATTTCGTTTCAATCTCCTACCGACAGGGTTACACCTTATAACTATGTCAAATCAATTTACGAAGATAATCAAGGCCGGGTGTGGGTTGGTTTTTGGGGCGGAGGTCTGGCAATAATTAATTTAAAAACCGGTAAACAGGAAATTTTCAGAAGAGACATTAATTCTTCTTCGGGTATTAGCTTTAACGATGTTTGGAAAATTTACCGCGATAGCTACGGAAGGACCTGGATCGGTACAAACGGAGGAGGATTAAACCTTGCTTACGGTCAGATAAATTTATTTAACAAAAAAGTAGGATATAAGTTTTTAAGATTGCAGGATGATAAGTTAAAATTAATTTGTAAAAATGTCTTATCGATATGCGGGCAAAAAAATAATCTGCCACAAAAAAATGCAACTATTCTTTGGGTAGGAACTACAGACGGTTTATGCAAATTAGAAATAAAAAACACTAATGATTTTAAAAGCATAAACGATATTATTTTAAGTTCAAAACAATATACCACAAGGGACGGATTAGCAAATGATGTTGTATCTCAAATTATTGAAGATGATTCGGGAAGCATATGGCTGGCAACAAATTTCGGTTTGTCAAAGCTAAATGTTAAAGATGATAAATTTATTAATTTTACCAACTTCGACGGATTATCCGGAAATAATTTTAGTGCCGGCGCACTCCTAAAAAGCCGTAACGGTATTATTTATGCCGGGAATAAAGGAGGATTAAATATATTCCGGCCGGAAGACATAAAACTATCTGGTTTCCGTCCGCAAATTTTATTTACTAATTTTTATATTCATAACAAGCCGGTCCTTATCGCAGAAGATTCTCCGTTGAAAACGGATATATCATTTACAAAACAAATTATTCTTAACTATAGCCAAAATACTTTTACTCTTCATTTTTCATCAACAGATTATAATGCTTCCGGCTTAATTAATTATTCTTACTTAATGGATGGACTTGATAAGAATTGGACACCTGCAGTTCATCGTAATTATGCTGCCTATACAAATCTAAATTCCGGTAGTTATGTTTTTAAAGTTAAATCTACAAACAGCGATAACGTATGGAATAAAACTCAAGCCGAAATGAATATAATAATTGAACCGCCTTGGTGGCGAACAACCTGGGCGTATTTCGGTTACATTTTTTTAATTGTTGCGGGACTTTTTGCAATCGGAAAATTTCAAATAAGCCGTACTGAACTAAGGAACGAACTAAAGATGCGGGAGTTCGAAGCAAAAAAACTTCAAGAGCTGGAAAATTTAAAATCAAGATTTTTTGCCAATCTCTCTCACGAGTTCCGAACGCCTTTAATGTTAATTAAAGGTCCGGTTGAACAATTAAAAAATGAATTATCAAAAAGCGGTCTTAACGGAAACGGGTATGAAGAACAATTGAATATGATTTACCGTAACAGCCAAAAGCTGCAAGAATTAATTGATCAATTATTGGAACTGTCCCGGTTGGAAGCTGCTTCAATTCCATTAAAAGCACGACAGGAAAATTTAATAATAATGCTTAAAGGAATACTTCAGGCTTTTGAGTATATGTCAAAACAAAAGAATATTGAGTTTATATTTAATTGCAAAGAAGAAACAATAACCGCCTGGATTGACCGTGACAAATTTGAGAAAATAATCAATAATCTGCTTTCCAATGCTTTTAAATTTACTAAAGATAAGGGAACTGTTTCGGTTTTTGTCGGCTTAAATAACACAACCCATAATGCAGAAATTAAAATTGCCGATACGGGAATAGGTATACCGGAAGATAAGATTGATAAGATTTTTAATCGTTTTTACCAGGCGGACGATTCTTCCCGCAAAGCTTTCGGAGGCTCCGGTATAGGGCTTGCATTGGTAAAAGAATTAGTTGAACTGCATAAGTGGAAAATTACTGTTCGGAGTGAATTAAATAATGGAACTGAATTTACTTTATTAATACCGCTGGGAGACTATCTGGAAGAAAATGAAAAGTTGTATGAAAAAGATAACATATCGAAAAAACCGGAAGTCAATAAACAGGTATCAAGCGTGGTAATTTCAAAAGAACATAACCGGAAAACTTCCGAACTTCCAGTAATTACTAATGTTTTTGATAAGGAAGTATCGATTTTATTAGTTGAAGATTCATCGGATGTTAGAACATATTTGTCAGAACTATTAAAATTTGGTTTAAATGAATTCCAAGAAAGCTTGCACCATAATGTACAGCTTAAAATTATTGAAGCAGAAAACGGCAAAGAAGGATTGAAAATTGCCGGAGAAAGGATGCCCGATTTAATAATAAGTGATATAATGATGCCGTTTATGGATGGAATAGAATTCTGCAATCGAATTAAAGCAAATTGGGAAACCTCACATATACCGATTATTTTACTTACCGCAAAGGCATCTTCCGAAAGTAAAATTGAAGGCCTGGTAACCGGTGCAGATGATTATTTAACCAAACCTTTCGATTCAAAAGAACTTTTAGTAAGAGTAAAGAATCTTCTTGAACAACGGAGGCAATTAAAAGAGAAGTTTTCAAGTGAAATAAAAATTAGTGCTGATTCGGTTACAACTACTTCGCTCGACAATGAATTTTTAAACAAAGCTCTTGCAATAGCAGAAAAAAATATTTCCAACGCCAACTTTGATTTGGAAAGTTTTGCAAAAGAAATGTTTGTAAGCAGAAGCCAGCTTCACCGGAAATTACTTGCAGTAACAGGGCAGGCACCCGGTGAATTCCTAAGGTTAATCCGGCTTAAACATGCTGCCCGGTTATTATTGGAAAAAAATCAGAGTGTTACCCAAATTGCATTTGAGGTCGGATTCAACAGTCCTTCACATTTTACAAAAGCATTTCATCAGCAATTTAATTGCCTCCCTTCCGAATTTGGCAAACTTTACAACAATTCCGCTAAAGTTTGAAACAATTCCGACAGCAATCCCTTAAACTACAATATATATTTGCGCATCATTAACCGGATATTTATGAAGAATAGTATTGAAAAAGTTAAAAGGAAGGAAAGGTTCATTACCATAGTTATTAATACTATTATCGTTATTGTCACTATAGTAATAATAATTCTGATAATGAATATTCTTAATGGATTAGAATAAAACAAATAATAAATCATTTATAATAAACTAAAAAAGGAGAATTATTTTTCTGATAATTGAACTTTTCAAGTGCGTGCCTGATTCAGTTTTTGCTAAATGGCAGTGGGAGTTGATTTTAAGTTTCAATGAGTAAAAAATCTTAAAACGCTGTATAAGGTTTTTATGCGTATTAATTGCATTAAAGAAAGCTAAAAAAGTAATAAAATATTTAGGAGGATATAATGAAACATATTTATATATATTTATTGACCTTGCTGCTTGTTTTCTGCGAATATGTGCCAGCGCAGAATTTC
>JBJKQP010000252.1:0-3306 GCA_046705105.1 Ignavibacteriaceae bacterium
ATAGCCGCAATCCTGCCTGTTCTGCCTCCTTTAACTATTAGTATGCCGATTATAATTATATAAGCAATGTACCAGTTATTTACGTTTGTTATTGTTGTAAAAAATCTATTAAGAGCTCCGCAGGACAAAGTATGATTTATAAAATAAAATACCGATAAGTCAATGGAGTATAAAAAGTGTACCATATTATTTAAAAATTATTTTAAAAAGATGCTGAAAAATATTAATACCTTTATTAATTTCCTATTTAACTTAACAGATAGTTTTGTGCATCGCAGAAAAATTTCGTTTTTAGCGGTTTATAAATTTTACTAATCGTTGAGGCGGTATTATAAAAGCCATCAGGTTAACGGGTAAAAACCAATTGAATAAAAAATAATTGCCTGTAAAGTTTAACTTAATGTTATTTTCATATAAATTGTATTGCTGTAAAACAAATTAAAATTGGACCAGTTTATGTCGGGTGTAAGTACCAAATCGGTTGTTGAATATATATACAATGGGGATGCTAAATTTACTTCAAAAGAATATGAATTATTAAAACGTGAATCAAAAAATCTACTAAACGCACCTCTGAAAGTAATGTCGCTTCTCATTGCAGTATCCGGTTTGTTTGCAATGATTTTCGAAGTAAGATATTTTTCTCAATATGCCGTTCAGGTATATCTAACCAGATTGGTGTCTACTTTAATTGCATTTATAGTGCTTGTTATAATGTACACAAAGTTGGGTAAAGAAAGACCCCTAATGTTTGTTCATATACTGCTGATGATAATAATTATATCATCCGGTTATATGATATATTTAATACCTAAAACACTTGTCCTAAACTCCGAAATAGTCGGCTTAATGATATTTACTTCCGCATTGTTTCTAAGCTGGGATGTTAAGAACCAAATAATAGTTGCAATTTATTATAACCTTGTTTTTGCCGCCGCTATTTTAATGAACGATAATAGTATCTACTTTTTACCCAATATGTACCAGTCCGTGTTATTTGTATTGTTTCTTAGCGTAGTTTCTGTAATTGGTGCTGCCGTTAATTTTAAGCTTAGAATGCAGCTTGCGGAAAGAACATATAAAATAGAATTATCGGAACAAAAGTATCATTCCATATTTGAAAATTCTGCCGAAGGTATTTTCCAATCCAGCCTTGACGGTAGGTTTTTAACTGTGAACAGTGCTCTAGCGGATATTTTAGGATATGAAAGCAAAGAACAATTGCAGAAAATTAACATAATAAAAGATATATACAAAACAGAAGAAGATAGACTTAAGCTTGCCGGAGAATTAAAAGAAAAAGGTTTTGTAAAAAATTATAAAATTGCACTAAGGAAAAAGGACGGCAGAGATGTTTTTGTGCGATTGAACGACAGATTAATTTCCAACGGGGACGGCAATAATTCATATTACGAAGGAAACATGTTCGATATTACCGAGCAAGTAATAGCGGAAGAAGAAAGAAAAAAAGCAGAAGAAGAATTAAAACAAGAAAAATTAAATTCCGACAGGTTTGCGAAAGAAGCTACCCAGGCTACCCAGTTAAAAAGCCAGTTCCTTGCAAATATGAGCCATGAGATAAGAACACCGATGAACGGTGTTCTAGGCTACTTAACTTTAATAGAACAGGAAGCATATGATAGTGTTGATGAAATGAAAAACTTTACATCGAGTGCAAAGCAATCGGCAGAATCACTCCTGGAAATAATAAATGATATTCTTGATCTTTCAAAAATTGAATCCGGTAAAATGGAACTTGAAAATACCCCGTTTAACTTAAATAGTATTGTCTCCGAAAGCGTTTCATTGATGAATGCCAAAGCAGTTGAAAAAGGTCTGGCACTCAATTTGGATATGAAAGACGATATAATTAATAATTTAATTGGAGATCCTACAAGGCTTAGACAAATATTTCTCAACTTGATTAGCAATGCAATTAAGTTTACCGAAAAGGGAGAGGTTCGTTTAAGCCTATCTACCGAAAAAACGAACGATGAACAGGTGTTACTCAATGTTTCGGTTACGGATACCGGTATCGGGATTGCCAAAGACAAGATTGAAATTTTATTTAAACCATTTTCACAGGCAGATAATTCTCACACTAGAATATTCGGCGGTACGGGTTTGGGTCTGGTTATATGTAAGGAGTTTATCAATTTGATGGGCGGAGAAATTAAAATTGAAAGCGAGGATGGAAAAGGAAGTAGATTTTATTTTACCGTTAAATTGAAAGCTCAAAGTGAACAGAAGACCGAAGGTAATTTTGATCAGGCTAAGAAAATTTCCGAACAAAAAGAAATAGCAAAAGAACGGAAAGATTTACCTCCTCTTAAAACACAAAGGAGTAAATTTAATATCTTACTTGCCGAGGATAATTTAATAAATCAAAAAGTTGCGGTAAAGATAATATCCGATGCAGGTTTTAATATTAAGGCAGTTGGAAACGGCAGGGAAGTTTTGAATTATATAAAGAATAATAGACCGGATCTTATTTTAATGGATGTTCAAATGCCGGAGATGGACGGATTTGCGGCAACAAAAGAAATTAGGAAATTAAATACTCCTTCTGCCGATATTCCGATTATTGCACTTACTGCACACGCTTTAGTGGGGGATAGGGATAAATGTCTGGAAGCCGGAATGAATGATTATATTACCAAGCCGATTATTCCTGATAAATTGCTAAAGACATTAGATAAATGGTTAGAGACTGATTCCAAAAAGGTTGAAACAGTTCAGCAGGAATCTGCGGAAGTAAATGGTATTTTTGATTTTGATACGCTTGCAAAAATGTGCATGGGTGATAAAGAATTTGAAAGGGAACTATTAACAAGCTATATGGATGATGTTACTAACCGTTTGGAAAAACTTGAAAATTTTATTCGCGATAATAATATGGAAAAAATTGTAAACGAAGCTCATACAATTAAGGGAGCCAGCTATTCAGTGGGAGCTAAAGCTGTCGGAGACGAAGCATTAGGTATTGAACTTTCCGGCAAGCTCAATGATATCGGAAATATAAACCAGCGTATTAACAGCCTTACCGGTTCCATTAACAGCACAAAGGAAATCTTGAAAAAATATTTATCATAAATCCCTTTATTTTATTATTGGCTTCATTCTTCCTCCGGGAACTCTGAGTTTTCTCCGGTTTCTCTGTGGTTTAAGATCCTTTTTACCGCTGAGGTAACAGAGAAAAACAGAGGTAACATAGAATATATAAATGGGATTGTTTCTATATCATTTGAGATATATCATTTTCTTGTTCATTCTATAACTTTTAGAGCCGGGTGTAGTAATAAATAA
>JBJKQP010000253.1:0-7954 GCA_046705105.1 Ignavibacteriaceae bacterium
AAAGCCCCATCCTTTCTTTAAAACCATAGGCTGCCAACTAGACATTACGGCAATAAATTTTTTCATCTTTTTTGTTATCTTGAAACCCGGAGGGAAACTAAAACCGAATTCCATTATTACAGGCACCGGATGTTTAATGTTTGCCGGTGTAGTCAATGTTAATTTTATATTCACAGTTAATAGCGGATAAGAAGTATTATCAACATGCCCTAAAAGTTTTTTTGTAATTACAGGTATATCTTTTATAGTATCCTTCTTAGTGCTTACAACTTCCCATTCAACCTTCGGTACATCTTTCGGAACTTTTCCGTAAATGTCTTCATCAAAATATTTTTTTATTTGCGGCCGGCGAATTTTCCACCACATTTTAGGAGTGGTGACTTTTTCGCCGTTATTTAAAATTAAAGGATTCGGTAAATTGGGATACGGATTAGCTTTAGCTTCAGCAGTGTTTTCAGCGTATGGCGACTTCGGATTTGGAGATGCACCCGGACGAAGAGTATCAATATGAAGAAGCCTCATTATTCTTGCATGGTCTTCTTTTGCAGTTAATTGAACCGGGGGCTTAAGCGTGTTTGAAACGGATTTATTACTTCTCTGGGCAAACGTGAAACTGCTTATGAAAAAACAAACCAGTAAAGAATACAATAATTTTTTCATATGATTTTTTCCTATATAAGTTTTCTTATTCGCTTTAAGATATTATCATAAATCCGTTAATATAAAATATGGGCAAGAACATAAAGCCGTTTTGCTTAATTATTATCAAATACAAAGCGGAAATAGAATCACTCAATTGTTTTATTTTTAAATTGATAATCAACAATAAAGCAACTTACCTGCGACCGGCAGGTTAAACAATTAATGATAAATTTATATTACCGGTGCCGCCAGCAAACGGTTTTGGTGCCGTACAAGTTTTAAGCAAAATTAATACAGTTCAAAATAAATTGAACCGTTTTAATATTGTAAATAATACAGAGATTGTCAATTAAAAATACCATTCGTTATTAATCCGGTGATAAATATTAAAGATGATAATTAATTCGGGATAAATGTTAGCTACTTAACAGATTCCTGTACTTTTCTAAATTCTCTGGGACTTTTTCCGATTTCTCTTTGAAAGTAACGGGATATATGTTCCACGCTGCTAAAGCCCAATCCATAGGCAATTTCCGAAATCGATAAATCTGTTTCGATAAGCAGATTACAGATGTGCTCTATTCTTATTCTACGTATCTCGTCATTAATTGAACGGCTTAATTTCTCCCTAAACCTAAGTTCGAGGCTTCTTCTAGAAATAGCGGTAGATTCAACTACATCTACAACTCTAATGTCTTTTCTAAAATTCTGCTTTATAAAATTTATTGCTTTAAGTAATTCTTTGTCTTGGGTTGCAATAACATCCGTTGATTTCCTAACTTTAATATGAGTGGGCTTTACGGTTAAGACCTTCGGCTGAAAATTCTTATTGTTCATAAAGTCATCAAGCAATTTAGCCGCTTCAAATCCGGCCCTTTCAAAATCCAGAACAATACTGGAAAGCGGAGGATCGCAAGCATCGCATATTAAGTCGTCGTTATCAACTCCTATAACGGAAACATCCTGAGGAATTTTAAGTTGCGCAATTTTACAAGCTTCAATTACATGCTGGGCCCTATCATCGTTGCACGCCATAATACCAACAGGCTTTGGCAGTTCGGTTAGCCATTCCGCCATAAGTTTTTGTTCCAATACCCACTTCTTTTTGGAGAAATATTGAGGCTCTATAAAAGTTGATACTTCAAAGTCCTTATCGGCAAGAATTTCTTCAAAATATTTATTTCTCTCAATAGACCATTTCATATCATCAAAACCGCAGAAGCCGAAATTCTTTAGTCCCTTTGAAATTAAATGATCTATGGCCATTTGTGCGATACTTTTGCTGTCCGTTTTAATTGCCGGAAATCCGGGGTAATCTTCTGTATTGTGAATAATTAAGATAGAAGATTTCTTTAATTTAACAAGATGTTTGAATCTGTCCGAATCGCACATTATTATGCCGTCTGCTTGAGAAACATTTATCTTTGGTAAATTAGATTGAATGTTTCCCAGTTCACTGTAAAAGGCCCATGCACCGTTAAGTCGTGCATATTTAGTAATACCAAGTAATAGTCTTCTACCGAAAGCACGGGATGTGTCTAGAACCAAAACAACTTTCGGAACATTATTCATATGTATTCCCCGAATATAGCATAAGTGATTGCTTTTGCATTATTTTTATTAAATAATAAAAAGTTAAAATTTAAAATTCACACCAATATGCGTATTTAAATAACCATTTTGCGTAAATACTTTAGGAAAAATTAATAACAGTTATCTATAAATCAAAATTTTGGGACTGCTGCCAAATCATCAAATGAAAAGCGTTAGGTGGCAATGTATATTCCGGTTGTCGAATTTAAAGGCGTGTCGGGCAAATGCCCGGTTTACTAAGGTGATAACGTTGCGAAAACAAGTACATATTATTCAAATATAATTATGAACATAATAAAAAATAATTTTCACACAGCCTTCTTACTAGCCGGATTGTAGCACTTTTATTTTTCCCCTTATGATTGTGGCGGACTATATTATATACATCCCGCAAAGAAAATAAAAGTGCCAAATTCCGGTTCGTATTACACTAACAATCCATCATTAAGTTGAATTGCACAGCGTGAACTACTTATTTTTATGCACCAGGTTTGCCACTGCATTTGAAAGAAATATATATTCTCCGGCTATATTAATAACGGCCTCGTTTTCACCCCATAAGAACGGCCAGTCGTCCTTATTCTCAAGGAAATCGGGATTTAACTTTAGCAGCCCCGGAACTACAGCGCCTGCAACATTATAGAAGTCGGCTCTGGTTCGTCCGTAAACAACATTCTTCGAATGTGTACCTACATCTGCAACAAATGAAATATTGGAATATGGATGACACCCGAAAAGATAATCGATTCCTCTTAGAGTATATTCCGGCCCGATGATTTTAGGAAATTCTTTGTGTGCATAATAATTAGCAATCGCCCATCTTACAACCTCTTCATCACCTCCCCAATGCCTTGTACCGATCGGGACACCATAGGGATTCTTTATAAGCAGTGAATCATCTTGAATCTTTAATTTCTTTACATAAGGCTCAAGCTTAGCTTTATATTCTTTACCGAAGTACGGAACTGCAATAAGTGCATTTTCAATAGTCATTTCAGGAAATCTTTCAAGTATCGGCCATATTCCTTTTTGGAATGAATCCGCATATTTTTTATCCTTTGTGGTAATGTAAAGCTGTAGTGCAGCAGATGACGACATACCGGCACCGAATAATTGTGCGAATTTGTTAAAGCTTCTGTTTGTAGTATCCTTTTGCTGCCAGTCCCATGATTTCTCTGCTGCTGTTAAGCATGCTGTTGCAAGTGAATCATTGTATCCCCTAAAAGCACGGCTTGCATTGGCAAGACAAGCTATAGCATTATAATTCATCCACGGCTCATCTGTTGTAAAAGCCCACCTATCGTCATTTTTTCCGCTGTAATTACCTTTAACTTCAAATGGTTTTAGCTTTGGATCATAGATTTTGTTGTCCGTTATGGTTGAAGCGTCGCCGAGATGTACATATTGATATAGATGCGGCACTTCAATAGAGGGAATAGCTCGTCCGAACGCTTTTTGCATTCCAAGTTGAAGAAGGACACCATGCTCAGCCTGTTGAAGTATATCCGGTTTTCCGTCAGGGTCATGAATACCTACATAACGATGCTTTTCATTAACATAGGTTTCATCCAATGTAGGTTTAAATTGTTCCCATGTAGAAGCCAGGGCCGATATAGCCTGGCACTGTGAATTTTCCTCCACATCAAAGTCGCCTGCATCGAACCATCCGCCTACATTTAATCCTGGAATATGCTCTCCGGGTTTGTATTTTGTGTCGGTTGAAGGCCCCATTCTTTTATTATCCATTAATTGTAAATTCGGAGGTGCTTGCCGTGCATCATCCAGATACGAAGCACCGTGCCAAACCCTGTACCCGTCTTTTACAAATACATGGTCCATTTGTACAGGCATAAAAACATCCAATGTTTGATGCCATACATTATCATAAACCCGTGTATCTATTGGGAAGACATCGGTTCTTTCATTGCCGTATTGTATTACATATAAACCGCTGTCCTTAACTGATGAGAAATCAAATCTTGCATAGTTATAGCGAAGGAAAGGTCCCCATAATTTCACATCACCCGTATATTCTGTCTTGTAGCTTCCATCGGGCATAACTTTAAGCAAAGAAGCGGTCTTTAGCGGGGTATCGTTTTTATCAAGTTCTATTACTGCTACCTTTTCCTGTGTTGGATAATAGCCTACCTGTGAAAAGCCGATTACCGGTTTACGTATCCAATTTTTAATTGTACTTGCGGTTAAGTACCACTCAACCACCTTACCTGTTTTATTTGAAGGAATTAAACTGCGGACAACAAACCAACCGTTTTGTGCAACGTTACGTCCGTCGTAAAGCATAAGCTTTCCGTCGAGAGATTTAATTTCAACACGCTGCATAGAATCTCCGGGAGCCAGTACAATAGTCTTACCGGTTGCCATCGGCAGCGGATCAACAAAGATATTTCTCCCCCTACTGTCAAAAGTAGAAAGGCCAAAGTATTGGGGAATTCTATCTTTTAACGGTTTAGCTACCATAGGACCGGCAGGATATTTCGGGAATATCCCAGGTCTCCCATCCATTAAGTATGTCTTTCCAAAATATGCAGATGGTAAAAATTCAAGATTAAATCCCGCATGACCTTTAAGCTTTTGGGGCAAAGGCTTATCCAAGTAAACATCAATCAATACCCCCTGATCTTTTGCCGTAACTACAACTCTTGAATCGAAGTTATATTTTTTATATTGAAGTGTTACATCAATACTGTTTTTCTCTTTATCAACTTTACGGTTTATAACCATCGGAACAAGGTCCCACTGTTCGGGAGTAGATCTTAACCTTACGGCTCCGTTTGTAGCAGTCCGTACTCCATAATGTATAAGTTCTATACCGGCTGTTTTTTCGTCAAAGAAGTAACCGTTGTACTTGTTGCTGAAAACCAATACATCCAAGCCCCTCGTTTCAAAGTAACCTTTATTATTTATTTTTAATTTTGTCACTTGGCTGTAAGATTGGGGTACTAAAAACAAAACAAGAAATAGTAACACGGAAAAGATATATTTCTCATTCGGAATATTAATATTATGAGAGATTTTTTCTTTCATATTATCACCTTTATTGTTAATTAAAGACTTTAGTTACCAAAAATTCGCTTCTATACATATATTTGATTTATTTTATAAAATAATTATAAAAGCCTAATAAGGTTACTGCAAAATGTTTGATGTAAAGAAATTATTCATAACCAAATGTGAGATTAAAATTATTTTTTTAACTGATTTAATATTCGTTGTCTTAGGTTCTGCGCTTCCGTGTATTTCGGATTTATAATTAAACATTTATTTATCATAGAAAGAGCCGATTTAAAATCTTTCTTTTTTGATAATGCTAAGGAAAGATTATACAATACCAATGTACTCTTAGGGTTTGATTTATATGCTTCGGTTAAATATTTAACTGCATTATTAAAATTCCCGATATAAAGTGCCATCAGCCCCTTCCTCTTGGGAGTATAATCTGCCAGGTCCAATTCATTTTTTTCATAATAGTATTTAAGAACGGCATCAATGTCTCCTAGGCTGGGATACTGGTAGATAATAACATTAATGTATTTTAAATACTTTTTTATATTGTCTCTTCTTAGATAAAATGTTGCAGCCATAAAATGTGCATCAGCCCAGGATACTTTATTTTCTATTCTAAACATAGCAAGCGAATCGACAAGATCTTTGGGGTGAAGTAAATTGACGAAATCTTGCTGTTGGAAATCCGACATTACTTTACTCTTTTTTACATAAGGCCAATTACTCTTCAATAAAGTAATATAATCATTACCAATAGCCGAATCGAGTTTTGTAAAAACAAAATCAGCACGTGTAGTACTGTCCTGTTCATTAAACGGAATTTCAGCTTTTTCTGTTTTGGGGAGATATCCAAGTTTTTCCATCCAATCATAAAAAGCTTTCCCCATAAGCTGATATCCTTTTACATTCGGATGCAGATGGTCCACAATTAAATTGTTACCTACAATTCCGTCCGGGCTTGCAGAAGCAAATATTGAGTCTATCGGAACAACTGCATCATGAAATTCTTTTCCCAAATTGTCGATAATATTATTCATTTTCTCGGGCGCTCTAAACCTAAGTGCATCGAGATCTTTTGCCAGTTTGAAAAGAGAATCTGCAATCGAATAATTCTTATTCTTTAATTCATCTTCGGCTTCTTTATAAACCTGATCCGCAGTTTGATAGCCGGGTGTCTTAACCGAGATAAACGGTTTCTGATCTTTTAAATTGCTGACCAGCCTGCCTAATATTACCGGCACACCTTTATCTTTAATCATATGCAGCATACCGGTAAGGTTTTCTTTAAATTGTTTAAGACCCGCATAGTACTCTTTGGAATTTAAAAGTATGTACTTATCTTTTGCCATTCTTGACATTAATGTACCGGAAGACGCATTATTTTTTGATGAAAACAATGAGTAAACCCAATGAATTGAATTGCGAACAAGCTGTGTTACCTTAAAATTATCTAGATATAACATTAATTCAATTATAGCCCTGGACGAGCCTAATGATTCTTCCGAACCAACACCCAATGCACCGTAATATTCATTATGCCCTGCATATATTAAAATTAAATTTGGCTTTTGATTTAGTACACCGTGTAAAAGATCTAATAAAGTATAAGAATTTACTGCCGTCATACCCAAATTAATAACCTCGATTTTAGTATGGGGATAAACCAATTCCAACCTTTTCCGTATATAACGTGCAAATGATCCCATCGGAGCAAACGGAAAACCTTCCGCACTGCTTCCACCCAAAACAAAAACTCTGAAGGAATCGGCCTTTTTATGTATATCAAACTTATCTTCACTTGTTGTCGGATTAAAATCTCCGGTTGTAAAATATTTCCTGCCGATATCCGGGTTTATTACATATTTTCCTCCCCCAACATCTACCCATTGATTAAAGTTGTAACCGTAATTTATAATTCTTAGAAAGATCTCCAGAAGAATAAGAAATACGATTGGAAGTAGAATTAATACTACGTAAAACCATTTAGGTGACTTTTCTTCGGAAGATTTTATAATTCTCTTTATTTCGTTCCGCGGAAGATTATATTTCTGTGAAATCTGATTTAAGGAAAGTTGGTCTTTGTCTGCCAGAATTTGTTTTTTTATATCTTTGGAAATTTTCAAAAGTGCCTCTTAATATTCTACAAAAATAGAAATTTTTATCAAAAAAAATAAAAATAAATACTATTAACCGATAAAAATTTAACTTAGGTAAAAGACTTGTAATAATAAAAATATTCCGGCGAAATCTCATATATTTTGAAATAATTCTCATCCGGTATACGGGTAAGCCAAGCCTGCGGGAAAACCAATTAATTATATAGAGGAACCAACCGTTCTTTTTGTTGCAATAATATATTTTATGCAAATTACTCTCTTTGATATATGTTGTTCGTAAATAAATTTTAATATTTGGCTGAAATCAGCAGGCTGATAAATTTTATTTATATATTTTTGCTAATATATTTTTTTCGTTTATTTTTAGTTAAATAAAATTGCGACTCGAAGAGCTGCTTTTTCGGCAGCTCCATTATTTTTTATCAATTAATAAAAAAAGATGTTAATCCTAGGAATATCTGCATATTACCACGATAGTGCTGCCTGTCTTGTAAAAGACGGGGAAATAATTTCTGCTGCGCAGGAGGAAAGGTTTACAAGGATTAAGCACGACTTTAATTTCCCGTCTAATGCAATTC
>JBJKQP010000254.1:0-4372 GCA_046705105.1 Ignavibacteriaceae bacterium
GAATTAATAAATCTGGAAACTAAAATATCCGAATATTTCGGATCCGGTTTTAAAATTTTCTTTTCTGCTCTTTTCTTTCTCATAAAATTTATTTAGCCTTTGGTTTTTTTGCACCGTATTTTGATCTGCCTTTTTTTCTATCTTCCACACCGCTGGTATCCAGAGTACCGCGAATAATATGATAGCGGACACCCGGTAAATCCTTAACCCTGCCGCCTCTAATTAAAACGATTGAGTGCTCCTGCAGGTTATGTCCTTCACCGGGAATATAAGCAGTTACTTCCATACTATTTGTTAGCCTAACTCTTGCTACTTTTCTTAATGCAGAATTAGGTTTTTTAGGAGTAGATGTATAAACCCTTGTACAAACACCTCTTTTTTGAGGACAAGCGTCTAAAGCCGGTGCTTTTTTCTTAGCTAAAATTTGCACACGGCCCTTTCTAACTAACTGATTTATTGTGGGCACTAATTACTCCTAATTTTCAATATTCAAAAAAATTTCAGACTTCAAATATAGATTATATGTTAAAATTAGTCAAGAAACACTACAAATATTTTTAATCGTTTTTATATTAAAAGAATCCGGCAAGGCTTATAGCCCGGCCGGATTTAATATTTTGTTTTTACGCTTGTATTTCTTCTTGCTTTTCTTCTTGTTTTTCTTCTTGTTCTTCAACAACTTCTTCGGCAGGTAAAATAATATTCATATATTTTTTTAAACCCGTACCGGCAGGGATTAAATGACCCATCACAACATTTTCTTTTAATCCCAGTAAATTATCAACTTTGGCTTCTGTTGCCGCATTTGCCAGAACTTTAGTTGTTTCCTGGAACGAAGCAGCAGAGATAAAGCTTTCGGTAGATAAAGCAGCTTGAGTAATTCCAAGAAGTACATGCTCAAAAGTTGCCGGTTCTGCATCTCTTGCAACTATTTGTTTTTTGCTTTTTTTCTTTAAATCGGCATTAACTTCTCGTAATTTACTCTTTGTAATTAATTGGCCGTCTTTATATCTGGAATCGCCCTTGTCTTCGATTCGAACAAGCGATATAATTTTATTATTTTCTTCAATGAATTCATTTCTATCAACAGCATCTTCCTCAAGAAACTTGGTATCTCCGGGAGAAACTATCTTAATTTTCTGAAGCATTTGACGGACAATTACTTCTATATGCTTATCATTAATTTTAACACCCTGGAGTCTGTAAACATCCTGTATTTCATTTACAAGATATTCCTGAACAGCACTTGTACCTTTAATCTTTAAGATGTCATGAGGATTTATCGGGCCGTCGGTTATTTTTTCACCGGCCGGAATTTCATCACCTTCCTGAACAAGAATATGTTTACCAAGCTGTACGTTATATTTTTTCTCATCCGATTTATCCGGTGCGATAACAATAATTTCTCTTGATCCTTTCTTTCTAGCACCGAATTTTACAGTACCTTCAATTTCGGAAACAACTGCAGTTTCCTGGGGGCTTCTTGCTTCAAACAATTCCGTAACTCTTGGAAGACCGCCTGTAATATCCCTGCTCTTGCTTTGTTGCTTGGAAATTTTTGCAAGTATTGTTCCGCCCGGTACACTCTCTCCTTCTTCTACGGAAAGATATGACCTATTTGGAATATTGAATGATTTTTTCTCACCGGTCTCGGTTTCGATTGCAATACTTGGTGTAAGTGTTTTATCCTTAGATTCAATAACTACTTTTTGAACGTGACCGGTTTGCTCATCGGTTACCTGCTGTATAGTTAACCCGTCTAACATATCAATAAACTTTACTCTGCCGGATATATCCGTTAAGATAACCGAATTGTAGGGATCATGATTATACAACGGCATACGTTTCTTTATTTTTTGTCCGTCGTTTACAACAAGTTCCGCACCATATGGTACGTCGTATCTTTTAATTTGCCTGTTGTTGTCATCATAAATTCCTATAGAACCTCTTCTACCGGTAACAACTTTAACTTTTCCCAAATAATCGGATTTTTCAACAAACACAATCCTTTCAAATTTTACCACACCGTCTATTGCTGCCTCAACTTGTGATTGACTTGCAATTCTTGATGATGTTCCGCCAAGATGGAATGTACGAAGAGTAAGCTGTGTGCCCGGTTCGCCAATAGATTGAGCAGCAATAATTCCTACTGCCTCACCTACCTCAACCAGCTTGCCGTTTGTTAAGTTTCTTCCGTAACATTTGGCACAAACACCGCGCTTTGCCTCACATGTTAATACCGTTCTAATATAAACCGAATCAATGTTGGCATCTTCAATCTTTTCTGCTAATTCTTCGGTAATCATCTCACCAGCCGGACAGATTATTTCATCGGTACGCGGATCATAAATATCTTCCTGGGCAACACGTCCTGTAATTCTTTCAGCCAGGGGTTCTCTTTCTTGCTCAACATCTTTAAGAGCAGTAATTTCAATTCCCAGGATTGTACCGCAATCTTGTTCGGTAACAATAACATCCTGGGAAACGTCAACTAATCTTCTTGTTAAATACCCGGCATCTGCTGTTTTTAACGCAGTATCCGCCAGACCTTTTCTTGCACCGTGTGTGGAGATAAAGTATTCAAGTACGGACAAACCCTCTTTAAAGTTTGCAACAATCGGGTTTTCGATAATTTCACCGGCTTGTCCGGATAAACTTTTTTGCGGTTTCATCATAAGACCGCGCATGCCGGCAAGCTGTCTTACCTGTTCCTGCGAGCCTCTTGCACCCGAGTCAACCATCATGTGCAAAGAATTAAAACCGTTATCAGCCACTTTAATCTTATCCATAAGAGCATGAGATACATCGTTGGTTGTATGCGTCCAAACATCGATAATTTTATTATAACGCTCGGCGTCGGTAATTACACCCTGCTCATGTTCGTTTAATATAGCTTCAACTTTTTTATTTGCTTTTTCAATTAAAGTTTCTTTTTCTTCCGGTATAATCATATCCGCAAAGCTAACAGATAAACCCCCGGCGGTTGAATATCTGTATCCTATATCTTTTAAATCATCCAGAAACTTTGCAGTAACTTTATTG
This sequence comes from Ignavibacteriaceae bacterium, assembly GCA_046705105.1. Lineage (GTDB taxonomy): Bacteria > Bacteroidota > Ignavibacteria > Ignavibacteriales > Ignavibacteriaceae > FEN-1297. Next base: position 3,043 of record JBJKQP010000254.1, read on the forward strand.
CCGAGCTTCATGAACATTTGGCCGATAAATCCGCCGAAAGTTTTCTTTATAAGAAGCTGGTTAAAGTAACCCATTTCTTTAGGAACGATTTGATTAAAGATTACCCGGCCAACGGTTGTTTCAATCATTTTTCCGTCAATTCGAACTTTAATTTTTGCATGCAGGCCGACAACCTTGGAGTTATAAGCAATAATAACTTCTTCCGAAGAACCGAAAGTCATTCCTTCTCCTTTTTCACCTTCCTTGTATTTGGTAAGGTAATAGCAACCAAGGACAATGTCCTGAGTAGGTACAACAATAGGACTTCCGTTTTGGGGGGAAAGGATATTATGGCTGCTTAACATTAATAAACCGGCTTCTAGCTGGGCTTCGTAAGAAAGCGGAACGTGAACAGCCATCTGGTCACCGTCAAAGTCGGCATTAAATGCAGTACAAACCATCGGATGAAGTTGTATTGCGCGTCCGTCGATTAATATCGGCTGAAAGGCCTGTATTCCAAGCCTATGTAATGTAGGAGCTCTATTAAGAAGTATTGGGTGGCCTTCAATTATTTTTGCAAGTATATCCCAGATTAGCGGGTCTTTTCTATCAACAACTTTTCTGGCACTTTTAACCGTTTTGTTGTGCCCTCTTTCAATTAATTTCCTAATAATAAAGGGCTTAAACAATTCAACAGCCATATCCTTAGGAAGACCGCACTGATGCAGTTTAAGTTCCGGTCCTACAACAATTACCGAACGACCGGAGTAATCAACTCTTTTCCCAAGTAGGTTTTGTCTAAATCTTCCTTGCTTACCTTTAAGCATATCGCTTAAGGATTTCAACGGCCTGTTGTTATCGCTTCTAACCGCACTGCCGCGCCTTGAATTATCGAACAAAGCATCAACCGCTTCCTGCAGCATTCTTTTTTCATTTCGAAGTATAACTTCCGGAGCTTTGATATCAATCAATCTTTTTAAACGATTATTACGAATAATTACTCTTCTGTAAAGATCGTTTAAATCGCTGGTTGCAAACCTTCCACCTTCTAGCGGAACCAGAGGCCTTAATTCCGGCGGTATAACCGGTATATAATTTAATACCATCCATTCGGGTTTGTTCGGAACTTTACCGTCTTCTTCTTTAAATGCTTCAATTACTCTAAGTCTCTTTAGCAAATCTGCTTTCTTCTGCTGTGAAGTTTCTACTTGAAGCTGATCTCTAAATTCTTTAGAAAGTTTTTCAACATCTGTATTTTTAAGAATTTCTTTTACGGCATCACCGCCTATTTTTGCAACGAACTTTTTAGGATCATCTTCGTCAAGTTTTTCATTTCCGGCCGGAAGAGAAT
>JBJKQP010000255.1:0-8326 GCA_046705105.1 Ignavibacteriaceae bacterium
GAGATTGAACAGGCTGTTGATTAAGATTACATCGGGTTGAACTTCATTCAACCAAATTGAAATTGGAAGCGTCTAACTAACAGAAATTGGAAAAGTAAAATACCGATGACAATGTTGAGATTTCCAATTAGAAAAATATTTAAGAAAGGCAATAAAATGGAGAAGATAATAAAAAATATAGCGTTGGAAATTTTATATTTCTTTTTAGCTGCAGGGTTAGTTGCCTCACCTGCTTTAGCACAAAGCAGCAGTAAAAAACCTTCCGACAGCAATGTTAAGATCGTTGTTGAGTATAAACTGGTAAAGGACGGCTTGCTTAATAATGATAATTTAAATGTGAATATTAATAATAATACAATTACTCTTACCGGCTATGTCCCTACCATTCATGCTAGAAATGAAGCGGTTAAAGATGTACGGGATGCTGCCGGCAATTATGCGGTTGTTAATAATATTAAAATATACGAATACCAAATTCCGGATAGTTTAGTAGTGAAAAAAGTTTTATCCAAGATTCATAATAATGCGTTCTACGGAGTGTTTGATTGGGTAACTGCTAGTGATACCAACGGCGTACTTACTCTTACCGGATGGGTTCATTATCCCTGGTACAAGGAGTGGTTCCAGAAGGATGCGGAAAATGTTGTTGGTGTTAAAAAAATTGTAAATAATATTAAAAACACTTTCGGACCAGGCGAAATCGGATATAGAGCAGCAAGATTAATTTACAGTGATCCCATGTATCAAGGTATGCAGTATTTATCTAATCCTCCTGTTCATATAATTGTTAATAACGGTTCGATAATCCTGAAAGGGCAGGTTTCATCGAGCGGCGAGAGCGGATATATTGATTACCTGGTTAGATTTAATACCGGCGCGGTAAGAGTTAATAATGATCTGGCAATTAGAAGTTAAATGAAATTAGCTGCAGGGATTCTTATTTGGGAGGAAGGGGGTAAATTGTTCTAAATCAAATAAGAACTTCTGCAGCAGCGATTTTTATACACAAATTTTACTAATCATACCAAATAAAAAATTACCGTTAACAACCTATCTTCATTCACAAATCATATTAATTTTAAAATAACACTGGAATTCTTCAAAATAAATTATTATTCTCATAATAATAAATTTTTAACTCTTAGTAATGCGGATAACAGGTTTGTATAAATCAGTAATAAAAAAATAAAACTAATTCTTAAAAATTCGGGAAGGTAACTTTATGAAAACCGTATATGAAATTCTACAGCAAAAAGGGAATGAGATATATTCAATTTCACTAAATGCTACTGTTTATGAAGCTTTGCAACTAATGGCGGAAAAAGGAGTAGGGGCATTGCTTGTAATGGATAATACAAGCCTGGTAGGAATAATGTCTGAGCGCGATTATGCACGGAAGGTAATTCTTCACGGGAAATTTTCAAGGGATACACTGGTAGAAGAAATTATGTCTACAAAAGTTGTTTACGTCAATCAATCTTTAAGTACCGAAGAATGCATGGCATTGATGATAAACAAACGAATACGCCATTTACCTGTAATTGAGAATGACACACTTATCGGTGTAATTTCAATTGGTGATGTAGTAAAGGCAGTAATTGACGAAAAAGAATTCATGATAGACCAGCTTGTTCATTATATAACCGGAGCACCCACACTTAAATAAATTTCTAAATATAATTATAGATGAAGTTTAACGTGTATTTTAGTTAATAATGAAGTAAGCCAAAGCATAATTAATGCGAATATAATTGAACGGATAATTCCTACAATTCCGTAACCGAAATATTTGGAAAGGAAATCGAATCCGAATATCCAGATAACAGCATAAAATATATCCGGCAGCAAATATGCAAGCAAGGGATTTGTACCGGCAGGCTTTAGAAATTTAGACCACCCTTTAATCTTTTTCAAATCAATCAGCCAATATAGGAATGCATATAACACGCCGCATATTGCTGCAGAATATAAAGACCAGCTTGGCGTTGCATAAATTTTTGATATGCCGTAAAGCGGTCTTAATAAAAAACCGGCAATAAACATCATTAATGAAAATACAAGAATCCAGGTGATCCTTTCCTTTGGAGATCTTTCCTTCCACACACCCATGAATAGAAATGAGACAATCATACCTGATAAAACAATTGCAGTGTGTGCCCCTATGTGGCCGCCTAGCCAAAAATATTGTTTAATGTGCTGTGTATAAAAATTACCGAGGGCACCTGTCTTATCGCCGATATACAATAAAATAGCAATTACCGTCATTCCTATTATGCCGGGTAAATGATTTTTGAAAACAAGGTATATTAAGCTCGAGAAAAAATATGCCCAGCCTATTAATCCTAAAATTCCCCACCACTTTGTTTGAAACCATCCAAGGCTGCCGGGCTGACCGCTTCTAAAAATTGCGGCAAGATAAATAATAAGAATTATTCCCAAATATTTAAGTGAAAGGAAGATTATTCTTTCGCGGCTTTTCGTTTTGGGAACCTGGTTCCATGCAAGTATGGCACCTATAAATAAAAGAAGCATCCAGACAGAATGACTCATTCCCACAACCTGAGAATTAAGATCGGAAATATTAACCATTGTAATGCCGAGTATTAAAAGCCCGGCAGTTCTAATTGAAATATGTTTTATTAACTTAGTTATATTATCTCCCATAGCAATTCTTTTATTTATTGCAAACGGTATAGCCATACCTACTATAAATAGAAATGCCGGGAAAACAACATCAACAAAAGTCATCCCGTCGGCATTTGCAGGCATATGTTCCATCCAGCCGGGAATACCTTTAACCGAAGCCAGATCGTTAACAAAAATCATAATGAATATTGTTAAGCCTCTAAAAACATCTATAGATTCGATTCTTCCCTTTTTTAAAACCCCCTTTGAACTTTCAGAGTTCATAATAACCTCAAATATTTTGGCTGTTAATTAAACTCGTTTTTTATTGCATCGTTATAATTCAATTTAATAAAAATAATTAGGGGGCAGCAAAGCATTATTTTATTAAAAATTTTTCTTGCTTTTTAATAAATCTCAAAAATTATTTATTCAAAAACTTGAATTAATGAATTATTATCTTATTTTAAGAGGAAATACTACATTATAAATCAATCGGGAATGTCCAATCTGCAAGCACTATTTGAAAAACTTTAAGCGGCTGGTAATTATAAACCAGGCGGGATTTATTTCATTTTTAAATTAAAAAAATCAAAAAAATTAAATATACCAATCAACCAAAAGCTTTGTTGGTATTCAGATAATTACTACAATAATTAAAAATAAACTAAAGAGTAAAAAATGTTGGAAATAAAACAATTAAAATCAGAACAAGATTTCTCACAGGATTTGACAAAGGAAAAATTCATTGAATTTTTATATAAACATCTGGATCGTTTTGGTGATTCAATTCCTGCAATAACCAAGGCTGTTGATTATGCATTTTCAAAAGAGCCGGGTAAAGGAGGATTTCTTTTAGCGGCATATGAGAATAATGAATTAGCCGGTGAATTAGTAATGAATAAAACGGGAATGAATGAATATATTCCGGAAAATATTCTAGTATACGTAGCCGTCGATGGTAAATTCAGGAATAAGGGTATAGGAAGAAAAATTGTAGAAAAATCAGCCGAGCTTGCCGAAGGCAATATTGCATTGCATGTTGAATATGATAACCCGGCAAAACGTTTGTATGAAAGGATAGGGTTTAAGTCGAAGTACGCGGAAATGAGATTAATCCGCGGAGAATAAACTATGGCAACATTAACAATTGATACTGAAAAGATACTAGGCAATATAGTCAAGCTGCAGGATTATCTTTCCAAAAGTGGTATAACCTGGACTTTGGTAACAAAAATGCTATGCGGGGATAAAGCCTCACTGCAAAAAATTATACCATCGGATTGTATTAAAAATCTTCATTCCGTAGGTGATTCCAGAATAACCAACTTAAGAATTATTAAAGAAATTAAGCCGGATGTTGTTACAATGTATATAAAACCTCCGGCATTAAACCAGGTAAAAAATATAATTAAATATGCCGATATATCTCTTAACACCTCATACAAAACTATTGAGGCACTAAACAATGAAGCAGGCCGGCAAGGAAAAGTTCACCGGATTATTGTAATGATAGAAATGGGTGAACTTAGAGAAGGAGTTTTAAGAGATGATATTTTAAAATTCTATGAAAAAGTATTCAAACTTGAAAATATAGAAATTATAGGATTAGGTACAAATCTTGGCTGTATGTACGGCATAGAGCCGACATACGATAAACTGATTCAATTAAGCCTTTATAAAAGTTTGGTGGAAGCAAAGTTTGATCATAAACTTGAATTGGTATCGGGAGGCAGTTCAATTACTCTCCCGTTAATTTCCAAACAGAAGGTACCAAAAGGTGTTAACCACTTTAGAATAGGTGAAGCTGCGCTACTGGGTACGTCGCCCCTGGATAATAAAAAATTCAGGAATCTTTCAACCTTTACTATAAACTTTTCCGGCGAGATACTTGAATTGTACAAAAAAGAAGTTGTACCGGATGGTGTAATGGGTGAAGGAGCCGTAGGCCATATTGCGGAATTTAATGAACCGACAAACATTCATAAAGAGTCATATAGATGCATTGTGGATTTTGGGCAGCTTGATGTTGATGCATCGGATCTGGTGCCGAAAGATACTCGGGTTAAATTTGTAGGCACAACTTCCGATATGACTGTTTATGATATAGGCGAACAAGGCGGCGGGTACCATGTTCATCAGCAATTACATTTTTATCCGAATTATATGTCGGTAGCAAGAATAATGAATTCCAGGTATATGATTAAAAAAGTGTTTTAATATTTTTTAGTTCAAAGAATTATCCTAAACAAAACGGAAGTAGATATGCATATAATTGACATACTAGAATTCACAATTTATATGCTGGCTATGCTTGGGATAGGTTTCTTCTTTCTTAAGAAGAATAAAGATGCCGAAGATTATTTTGTAGGCGGCAGAAGTATGGGAAGCCTTCACGTTGGTCTATCTGTAGTTGCCACGGATGTCGGGGGAGGATTTTCAATTGGTTTGGGCGGTCTTGGTTTTGTCATGGGAATGTCTGGTTCGTGGATGCTTTTCTCCGGGCTTCTTGGTGCGTGGTTAAGTGCTGTTTTCTTAATTCCCAGGGTAAGTAAAATTGCCGGGTTAAAAAAGTTGTATACGTTCCCTCAAATATTAGAACACTTTTATAATAATAAAGTCGCTTTAGTTGCGGGAATAATTTCCGCAATAGGTTACATTGGGTTTACAAGCTCTCAAATACTAGCCGGTGCAAAATTGGCTGCCGCTTCTTTTGTAAGTTTGGACATGGAAACTGCCCTAATTTTAATGGGCGCAGTTGTAATTATATATACGGCACTTGGAGGTATTAAAGCTGTAATTTATACGGATACCGTACAGTGGATAGTACTAATGGCCGGATTAATTTTTATAGGTATACCGGTTTCATATTTTGCTCTTGGCGGTTATAGTGAAATTATTAAATCAATATCACCGGAATTTTTATCTTTTTCCAATGTTAGCTGGCAAACACTTGTTAACTGGGGAGTAACAATTGTTCCTATCTGGTTTGTAGGGATGACACTCTATCAAAGAATATATGCATGTGAAACAGAAAAAGTTGCAAAAAAAGCCTGGTACATTGCAGGATTATTTGAATGGCCGATAATGGCAGTAATGGGAGTTACCTTGGGAATGTTCGGCCGAGTAGCTGCAGACCAGGGCCTGTTTCAACATCTTGGTTATGCTAATATTTCCAGCCTTGACCCGGAAATGGGTTTGCCTTTGCTGCTTAGAACAATTATTCCGGTTGGTTTAATGGGGCTTGTAATGTCATCTTATTTTTCTGCTATAATGTCTACTGCCGATAGTTGTCTAATGGCTGCATCCGGTAATGTAGCAACAGACATACTGGATTTCTTTTTTAAAATAAGCGGTAATGAAAAAAGATTTTTGAAGATATCTCAATGGCTGACATTAGTATTAGGCGCCTTTGCTCTTTGGCTGGCAAGTTCAATGCAAAATGTTCTTCAATTGATGCTATATTCTTATGCGTTTATGGTTTCAGGTTTATTTGTTCCGGTTATAGGAGCTTTTCTTTGGAAGAGAAGCAGTTCAATTGCTGCTATGTGGGCAATGATAATTGGAGGCGGGACAACTATTACTTTAATAGCTGCCGGAATTACTCTTCCGCTTAAACTTGATGCAAATATTTTCGGAATAACTGCATCGGCAATTACTTTTACATTTCTAACTTACTTATATCCGAATACCGACCCGGTTGAAGAATTGGATGAATATGAAACCGCGAATGCCGAGTAATTTTTACTGTACGGGTATTACTTAGAAATTACCGAATAAAAATTATTCCGGTATTAATTTACCTTTTATATTTTCCCATTAATTGACCCTCACTTATAATGTGCCCTTCCATAGCTTTTAATAACTGGTCTTTTGTAGCACCGGAACCTATATGATGAAGCACGGTATTTAAAGCATATATTTTTATAAAATACCTATGCGGCTTTCCGGGAGGAGGACAAGGGCCTCCATATCCAATTCTGCCGAAACTGTTTGTTCCCAGAAGAATTTTATCCGATATGTTTCTTGATGGCGTAACATCTTCATGAAGTTCTCTTAAATTTCCGGGAATATTATATATTACCCAGTGTACAAAAATACCACCGGGTGCATCCGGGTCTTCCATTATTAATGCAAAAGATTTTACATCATTCGTTGTATCTACCCAGTGTAACTGAGGGGAGATATTTGCTCCCTCGCAGGAATATTTGGAAGGAATAAACTCACCTTCCTTAAATGCGGTGCTGGTCAACTTAATTTCCATTTTTTTATGATGGCTCTTTTTTTGTGAATAAATTTGATTTGTGAAGATTAAAATAAAAAACATGCAGAAAGTATAGCAGATTATTTTTTTGTTTGGCTGGGATGAAGTTAAGACCGGCTTTTTAATAATATGCGCATACATATTAATATCCTTTTTATTTCTCCGTATAACTTAACTTATAATTATTTCTTTTTCCAGTAAAATATTTTATGCATAATAATTATGAATTTAGTGTAGTGTGATAAAGAATAACATACTTATTTTATATACTAACCAAGGTGTTTTGTAATAAGGCATATTTAGCTATATTTGATTTGGATATTATTATATAATAAAGAAGATCATTTGCTTAGCGGATATTCATAAGTTTTTTACAAAAAATTTTTACAAGGAGAATTAATGCACTTACCCGTTATTCTAATTATCATCGGAGTATTTACTATTGTAGCAGTTTCACAAGTGTTGACTTTAAGAAGTTACTTAAGACGCAGAAGAGAAGAATTTAAAAATAATTAGGGGACCGGCATATTTTATTCATCTACGGTTTTATTAAATCTTAATAAAGCAGTAAGTTTGTTTTTCAATAATAGAGGATTTTATGAGAAAAGGAATATTCCTTGTTATAATAGTTTTATTCTTATCAATTCAAAATAATATCTTTGCTCAGAAAAAAAAGGTAACACATAAAGACCCTTTAATCGGAAATTGGAGAACCGTACCTAATCCTCTTGCTGCTTCTTATCTAAGATTGGAATTTCATCCGGATCATACATTCTTTTATAAATTAAATTCCGAATGGCAAGGCAGATACAGGCTTTCCGGAACAACGCTTACATCTACATATTTTATCAAAATTTTAAATAAAACAAAAACAGAGTCTTCAACCGTATTAATTAATTCGGATACTCTTTTACAGGTTATTCACGAAAGAGGAAAAGATAGTACTATAACATTCATTAGAAAAGGCGGAGCAAAAAAAGGTGAAGGAATTATCGGGACATGGATTGTACAAAATTCAATAGTACCGTATATGGCAATAACTTATAATACAAACGGATCTTTCGAAGTAAATAAAATCTTACGCGAATTTACAGGCAATTTTACAGATAACGGTAAAACTTTTTCGCTTTATTCGGGTAAAGAATTATTGACTAAAATGACCTATATATTTGAAAGGGGATTATTACTAATATACAGTAAGGAACACGGCCATCTTAAAATGGAAAGAGTAAAAGATTAAATTTATAAGTCGAATATAAAAAACAATTTTTATAAAGTTTGATTAAAAATTAAAATCCATTTTTCCCAAGAAGTTTTCCCGCATAGTGTTTAAATCCGATTAGAGCAAGCCCATTCATTTTTTCAAAGTGAAAAATTAAACTAATCCTATTAACTTATTTAATATGATTTGGAACACCCAATCCTTTTTTGTCCTTG
>JBJKQP010000256.1:0-4441 GCA_046705105.1 Ignavibacteriaceae bacterium
ACAGGTTTCCTTCTATCGTTTTATAGCTTGATGATATTATCTGCAGTGTATTTCCTGTTTCCGAGGGTACTCCTACGTTTATACTTCTTTCAGGTACTGACGGCACTCCCCACTTTTCAGGGTGAGGAATATAGCCATCCTTTAATCCTATCTTTATATACTTTTGATTGTTTATTTCAATAACCGTGGTATCCGAATAGCTGGGCGTGTATTCAATAGTTATTTGATTCCGGTTCGAGGAAAGTACTTTTATATTATTCTGCGGAAAAATCGGAATAGTAAGTACTAAAAGAAACAATAAGAATTTGCTATTCATTTATTAATTATATACTATTTAACCTTAGTTACTGAGTTTAAAAAACATAATGGAAAAATATTTTCTCCGTAACATTTTATTTTCGTAGCAAATTCTCTAATAATTCTCCTAATATTTGAATCAAATTTACTTAAGTATAAGATAAATTGTCAAGTCATTTGACAAATTAAATTATTCCAAAATACACGGGACAATATTTGTAGCTTTGGAGGCTAAATGTGAGAAATATCATTTGAAATTCACCTCATACATTTCTTACTTAACATTTTTAATTTATTGTCTCTTTCTTATGTTATTTGTTTCGCATTTAAAGTTTTTACTTTTATGTTTTATATCTCATTACCTAATAACTGCCATTTTACCTAAAACACTTCTTGTGTACTTGCCGTCAACAGTACTTACTATAAGTTTATAAAGATATGTTCCGTTGGCTATTATATCTCCATCCTGGTCTCTGCCGTCCCAATTTATCTTTACAAATTTTTCAGAAATTCCGTCCTTCTCAATTTCTCTTATTAACCTGCCTGCTATAGTGTATATTCTTATTTTTACATTCAGCGGTTCATTTAAGTTTTGCTGAAATGTAAATGTTGTATTCGATGTAAACGGGTCCGGGTAATTATATACATTTCTTACAACCAGATTATCCCCGGATACTACCGTAAAGTCTACGGTCTTGCTGGAATAATTATTAAATACATCCCAGGCGGAAATTTTCAAAGTATAATTTCCGGGGTCAAGGTTATTAAACTTATAATTAATTTCACCCGATTTGCCGCCTGAATTTAAATCACCAGTAAAATAATTTGTAAAGTCTATCGGATTATTGGCTTCACCGTTTAATATTCCTTCCAGCTTATGGCCAATACCTGTCCCGGTTGTATTCAAACCGTTAGGATCATACAATTTAACAATTAATGTAGAATTAGGATTTATAAGCGAAGTATTTTGAGAAGTTGTATCATCAAAAAATACTGAAATATTCGGGCCTATTTTATTATTAATTTCGGTAGAATCCGTTCCGCCGACCAAAACATTTGTTGTGTAGCCGAGTCCGTCGGTGTTATCATTATAAAAATAAATTTGAACTTTACCGTTTTTATTTTCATATGAAATATCTTTTGGAACAACAAAGGTACCGTCGAACAAACCGTTGGTTACCGAAATTCTTCCTCTAAAAATAATTCCGCCTTCCAAAGTTATGGATTCGTTGCTAAGCGCAGGTACAATAACACTTCTTTGAGAATCGAAAACTGTTAAAATCCCGGTACCGTTAAAATTATTCCATAATTTATTGTCCGCAGTTCTAACTTCGCCTTTAATACTTACATGGCTCAGTGCTTTAATTTGAATCGGCTTGGATAAATCCTGGCCGTTAATGGAATCTATAACCGCAGTATAACGGGGTATATCCAGACTAATTGTCGGATCTCCCATAATTTCATATTTCTGGGAATTAACATCATAAAAAGACTGCTTTGTAAGAAAGGCTGCTTCTCCAATTGTAATAGGATAATCCAGCGAGTCGCGGGGATTATTTAGTAACTCATTAAAAAGCATATATGCAAGCTGGTGGTTACTGTCCGAATAAACCAATCTTGCGGAAGTGAACATGGCTATTGCACCCGCATTTTTTAACAGTACAAGTTCTTCCGCGGAGCTTTGAACATTAGGTACATCCCAGTAGCCGAAGTCGCATGTAGCTGCAACCATAAAGAAATAATCATTGTTATGAAGCTGCGGAATGGTAGTGCTCTGCACAAATACCTGTTCGTGTGCCAAAACCTGCGGATTACCGTGACCTATATAATTTAAAATTAATGTACCGTTGTTTATGGCACTTATTATAGCTTTATTTACCTGGGGCATTCGCCTGCCGTCGCTTGTTATTACAACAGGGTACATACCAAGATATATTTTATGCTGATCGAAAGAAGCCGGAATAATTGTATTTGCAATATGTTCGGAAGCAGGTGTATGTATATTTCCCTCGTTGCCTTGAGAGGTCCATTCATCATCTGCAATAAGTGTAATTAGATTGCGCCATAATCCTTTTGATTGATCGGTTTGATAATTAATAATTTTATCTACGGCATCGTTTGCCTCAGCATCCGTTGTTACGGGTATTCTTCCGTAGGCCATATCTATTATCAGATCATTACCGCTTACCCGTACAAAGTAATCATCAGTTGTATAAGAATTTATTTGATCCAGCGATTCCTGGGTTTCATATGCCGGGACAAAGTCCTGGTTGTATCCTTCTACATTTTTTGCATCATAGGTCCCTTTACCGAAGAATAATACATATTCCGGTTTTATCTTCCAGTTATCGAATGCGTACTTTATATAATCCCGCATTGCCGTCGGGTCTACCATCCCGCATGAAAATTCATTATATATCGGGCCTATATCCGTTACTATTGTTGAATACTTTTCCGGTGCCTGTGTTTCTTTATATGTCTTTAATCTTTCTGCTGCATCGTTAAACACTTTGTTGGTTATTATTAAAAACTTCGCTCCCTGCTGCTCACCCCGAATATTTGAATTTGATTCTTGTACCGGATTTGTGGGTGTTAAATATTTGTCGCTTCCAACCGCTATGTAGCTAGAGACATGACCTTCTCTCTCTCCTTCCTGAAACCTGCATTCTCCTCCGCTTAATAAATTATAATTTGTTACTAATTTTAAATTTGCATAATCGGTAACATTAAATACTTTTATATTGCTTGATGAAAATCCGGATAAATTATATTGAATAACGGATGTAGTATCCTTTGAGTAGAACAATAAATTATCGTTTACCGCCTGAAGCTGTGCCCGGTATAAAATTTCAAAATAATCAAGGTAACCTTTAGAAGAAGCAGTTGTAGGTGTAAAGTTAAACTTTAACACGCTTCTATCACTAGAAAGGATCCCGTTATAATATGTAGTAAAGTAAAATGCAACTCCATTCGAATATTCATTAGTTCCGTAGCCGTACAAAGTTCTGTTGAGAATCGGAGTTGAGCCTTCATCAACCTCCAGGCCAACCGATTCCGATGATGCATTTATAAAACGTATATTATATTGAATAGGATAGCTGTCTACCCGGTTGTTCAATTTATTCATAAATGTTTCGGAAGTTGCATTAGGATCAAATTGATCTCCGTAATATTCACGGCCGCTTTGGCCTATGTTAATCTTATCTTCATCATTCTGAAGAAATGCTTTGGTCGATGTTTGTACGTACGGATTCTGTACATTTAAACTTTGTTCCTGCTGCATCCTTTTACCCGGACTGCCTCCGGAAGTTATCCAGTAATAATTTACATTGCTGTACGGATCATTAGACCTAACCATTGTTTTCTTTGTAGTATCATATTCCCAAAAGTCTGTTCCCCTCCCGTAAAACAAAATATAATCTCCGCTGTCAAACTTTCCGTCATCTTGTCCCACTACAAGTATTGCATTCTGCTGCAAGTCCTCCGGCCTAGGGCTGTTTATATTTTCAGGTAATGCTTTGCCTCCGTTGTTGTATATTTTTATTGTCCGAGGGTCTACCGTATTCGGGTCTATCCCAAATTTCGGCAACATCGACCGCGTTATTTCATATATTCCTTCCGTCGGCGTCTCAAACCTGTACCACGTTCCTGTTGCAAGAACACTGCTCGTTGCTGTTTTCTCCAGTTTGTTTTTTCTTACACTCTTTGCCCAGTACCTCGCTACATTGTAATTTATTATTGCATCCCTTAAGAATCCTCCTGCCGGACTTGAACTTACACCTTGGCTTTGTGAAAAGTTTATTCTGAATACTATCTTTGTATAAATCTTTATGTTTCCTTCCGAAGGATTATATTCTATTGGAATTAGCTTTATTACCTGTACGGGTATCCTGCGCATCAGTCCATGTATTCCGAATGTGACAGGCGAAGATTCCGGCTTATAGGTATAATAATCCCTTCCTATTTCATACTTATAGCTATATGATATTTTATCTTTTATCATCTTCGGCTTTGGAGACAGGTTTCCTTCTATCGTTTTATAGCTTGATGATATTATCTGCAGTGTATTTCCTGTTTCCGAGGGTACTCCTACGTTTATACTTCTTTCAGGTACTGACGGCACTCCCCACTTTTCAGGGTGAGG
>JBJKQP010000257.1:0-4249 GCA_046705105.1 Ignavibacteriaceae bacterium
CAATTGAAGAAGCGGTAGAAAGTTTTAATTTTAATGAACCGGCGATTCATAGAGATTAGTTTTCAATGCTTCCATAATTCTCTGTCCAGGCTTCTATATTGAATCGCCTCACTGATATGCTGAGGTAAAATATTTTCACTTTCTTCAAGGTCGGCAATTGTTCTGCTTACTTTTAGTATCCTATCATATGCCCTTGCCGAAAGGCCGAGTTTTGTCATTGCCATCTTCAACAGATCTGAACTTGCGGAATCAAGTTTACAATATTGCCTTACTTCCTTTGAACCCATATCACCGTTATTATAAATATAAGGTAACTGTGCAAATCTTTTCAGTTGAATTTGTCTTGCTTTAATTACTCTATCCCTAACTTTAAGCGATGTTTCGCTCTTACTTTCAGCAGAAAGTTCTTTATACTTTACAGCCGGAACTTCAATGTGAATATCAATTCTATCCAGCAGCGGGCCGGAAATTCTTGCCATATATTTTTGAATCTGCGGAGGAGTGCATGTACATTCTTTTCCCGGATCAGTGTAGTAACCGCAGGGACATGGATTCATAGCTGCCGCAAGCATAAAGTTTGCAGGAAATTCCAGGGATAGTTTAGAACGGCTTACAGTTACTCTGGAATCCTCCAGAGGCTGACGCAATACTTCCAAGACATTTTTCTTAAACTCCGGCAGTTCATCAAGAAATAAAACACCATAATGTGCAAATGAAACTTCACCCGGACGTGGGAATGATCCTCCGCCGACTAATGCTGCATCCGAAACAGTATGATGCGGACTTCTGAAAGGCCTCTCCGTTATTAATGCTTGATCTTTTGATATCAGACCGGCAACGGAATGAATCTTTGTGGTTTCAAGTGCTTCGTCAAACGTCATTGGCGGAAGGATCGACGGGATTCGTTTGGCCAGCATGGTTTTACCGGAACCCGGCGGGCCAATCATTATAATATTATGAGCTCCGGCAGCGGCAACTTCCAATGCCCTCTTAACGTTTTCCTGCCCTTTAACATCCGAAAAATCAAGATGATATAAATTTATACTTGAAAATAATTCATCCTTATCGGTTACAACTTTTTCTTTTGTTAAATCATCATTTAAAAATTTTACAACCTCGTTTAGATTATCCATTCCATAGACATCAACTTCATCCACAATTGATGCTTCTTTTGCGGAATCATTCGGAAGTATAATTCTTTTTAATCCTTTATTTCTTGCTTCAACCGAAATAGGAAGTGCCCCTTTAATAGGACGCAATGTTCCGTCAAGTGAAAGTTCACCTAAAAAAATCGAATCCTCTAAATATTTTGTATCAACTAATTCAAAAGCCGAAAGCAAACCAATTGCAATAGGCAAATCGAAAGAACTGCCTTCTTTTTTAATATCCGCAGGCGCAAGGTTTATTGTAATTTTTTTTGCTTGCAGTTCAAAGCCGCTGTTTTTTATTGCAGTGATTACTCTTTCGCGACTTTCCTTTACGGCATTATCCGGTAAACCTACAATTGTAAAAGCAGGTATTTGTTTTTCAATGTTTGTTTCTACTTCAACAATGTAAGCATCTATACCTACGGTAGCACTTGAATAAATTTTGGAAAGCATCTATCCATCTCCCTATTATTACCGGATAGAACAGCAATTATTATAACTTCCTATTATTTAAATATATGCAAAGATAAGGAATTTAAGTTTCTCTAAAAAACAATGAGAAAATAAATTAGCAGTAAGTTTTAACTTTATTTTTCAATAATTCGAAACAATAAAATTTAATTTTATATATTTCAAGAAACTAATTAATTTAAAAAGAAATTTGTTTTATAAATTCCTGCAGGGAGGAAAGTTGAAATTATTAAAATATCTACAGATTGCATTTATATTTTTTTTCATCGTAAACATTTACGCACAGAATAAAAATCCGTTTTTTAATGTTCTGGATTACGGCACACAAAACAACGGCAAAGGGAATGCATCAAAAGGAATTAATGCGGCAATTCAGGCTGCAAAGTCTGCAGGCGGCGGTATTGTTTATATTCCGGCAGGACGTTATACATGTGGCCCAATCAAGCTGGTGAGTAATCTTGAATTATTTATAGAAGCAGGAGCAGTTCTAAAATTTCCCGCTCAAAATCTGCCGTTTACAAAAGGAAGAAACCAGGGAATAGAATGTCTTGCACCGGTTCCATTGATAGGCGGACATAACCTAGAAAATGTAACTATAAGAGGCAGAGGCACTATAACAACAAGCAATGCGGCATGGATGAAATTGAAACCGAGATATGGCGGCTCGGCAGCCGGGCCTAATTGGGAAAAACTGTTGAAATCATTGGAGAAAAAAACACCCGCTCCAAAAGAATTATATCTAAAAGCTGCAAAGGAATTGCGTCCTCCTTTTATACAGGTTATGAATTGTAAAAATGTTCTTATAGAAGGGATACACATTATCGGCTCGCCGATGTGGCCGGTACACATTTTATATTCTTACAATGTTACTGTTCAGGATATAACTGTTGATACTTATCCGGGTATTCACACAGGCGGAATTTATTTAGATTCAAGCAGCTTTGTTAGAATTTCAAATTGTTATATTCAAACCGGTGATGACGGAATAGTTTTAAAAGCCGGTAAAGATGCAGACGGACTGCGTGTTAACCGTCCGACAGACAATGTGACAATTACAAACTGTACGGTACGCCGTGCACACGGAGCCTTAACAATTGGAAGCGAAACAGCCGGCGGTATTAAAAATATTTCAGTAAGTAATATTATATGTAAAGATACTCAAATAGGTATTCGAATTAAAAGCCGCCGAGGAAGAGGAGGATATGTAAAAGATGTACGATTTAATAATTGGACAATGGAAAATGTCGGGCAGGCAATTAAAGTTACAAATTTTTACGCAATGGAAGGAGAAGTTTATTCCGGCGACACAACAGTTTCCAACCGTACACCGTGCTTCAGCAACATAGCGATCAGCAATATTACAGTTGATAGTGCAAAAGTTGTAATCAACATAAACGGATTGCCGGAAATGCCCATTAAAGGCTTACGAATATCCGATCTAATCGGCTCGGGAGAAACCGGAATGAAAGCCGCAAACACCATAGACCTTGAATTACATGATGTAAGAATAAATGCGGAAAAAGGTCCGGCTTTTTTAATTCGCAATTCCAAGGAGCTTGAATTAGATAATGTGGAAACATCAAAACCACTGCCTAACACACCGGTAATAAGAATTGCATCAAGTCCATTTGCTATTGTAAGGAATAGTAAAACTTTTCCCGGCACGGATATTTTTCTGTCTACTCCTCCGGGTCAACTAAAAGATATTGTGATGGTAGGTAATATAACAAACCTTGCTAAGAAAATAACCGAAGAGCAAGCAGGTAATTTTTGGAAAGTAAAATAAGCGGATATAGTACTAAGCAAATAACAAGACATGTTTTTAGTGCTCAGCAAGAGACGTAACTACGTTTGGCCGTCCTGGTTCATGCCGTTACATAGTTTATTTTTTAATAAATAGATCTCAATTCTGTCATGGAATAGTTAGCCGCGAATCTTTATTCTATTTAATAAAAAATATCGATTAATAATAATAAAATTTTGTATCGAATAAGTTTATAAAATCTAGTAATAATAACCGGCATCGAGTTAAATGATTTCTGTTGTTTATGAGAAACAACAGATTGAAAAAATTATTGAAGGATCTTCTCCTTCAAAAATAATGAAAAAGAAAATTCGTTTATCATTAATCAATGGATTCACTTATTATAGTTAAAGAGAAAAATTGAACCGGTGATAATAAAATTAAAAATTAATTTTCCGTTTGACTTTTAATAAATAAAGATTTAAAATCTTACGTAAATATTTTTCCTTCGGGGAATTATAAAAAGCTGTTTTGTTTTATTCCATTCGAGATATTCCTCCCCAAAATTACCGATACAATGGGTTAGTTGTATTTGAAGCTAAGTATCTTTTCGCGTGAGTTAAAATTGGGGCGTATATGACTGGGAAACGGGCAAAAAATTTATTATTTATAAAAAGTAATTTATTCTACTTCGTAATATTATTTTCCTACTTTTTCATCTTATCATCACTTGATTTGTATGCCCAATTTATAACCCCGGTGTTTGAAAATATTTCCAGCAAAGTTAGTTTACCCAATAGCAGCATCACTTGCATTTTCCAAGATTACCTGGGTTATCTTTGGATTGGAACAGAAAATGGCCTGGTAAAATATGATGGATATTCAA
>JBJKQP010000258.1:0-9368 GCA_046705105.1 Ignavibacteriaceae bacterium
GATAGTTTTTTTACGGCCGGTGGAAGATTCTTAAGCTATTTTGATTACAACAGAGACGGAAATGAACTGATAGCCTCTCATTATATAAAAGGTCTGCACACTCTTGCGGTTACTCATGGTCCAGTTAAATTGTACCGTAATATGACCGGCAATATAGGAATGTATTTCCCGGAAACCTTAACACACGAGTCTTCATACTTTCTTGCTTATAACGACAGCAGCGTAAAAGTTGAACTAACGGATGAGCAGGGAAGGCCTGCAGTTATTTCAAAAAAAATTAAGAACGGACTTCTTGTTGTTTCCGGCATCTGGCAATTGAATGACGACGGTGCAATGAAAACTATGCTCGACATTCCGCTTCTAGGTCTAAACAAGACATCAAAATATTTTCAATTAAAACAACTGCTGGATACTATAAAAACTCAATACAATTCGGATCCGTTTGATAAAGTGCTTTTATTCAGTAATTCCGATTCGCTCTTTCAAAAGTATGATGCAGAATCTTATGCAGCTTCGTATCTTAAAGGATTTAAAGGTGAGAGGCCTGTATTCAATACTATAAATTTGCTTGATGCAGACAGTTATATTCCTCCTTCTATTACTTATAATAATGTAACTTACTACGGAAGCGGTTATTTAACAAAAGTTTTATCCGATTCAACTTACGGTATGCATTTGGAAACCCATACGAACGATTGGAGTTATATTGCTTCGGTCTTGTCTCCGAATTCACTTCCGGTTTATGAAAGCTTTACTCTAACACCTGCCGGAGACACACTGAATTCCAAAGTAAAAGAGCTGAGAGAAGTAAATCCGGTTAGGAATGATCCTAATAAACCGATGTTCTTTATAGGTTCTTCCAACGCAAAGGACAGCATTCAATTTGATGTTTCTGCTAAATATCTGAACGTTCCCGGGGTAAAGACAAGGCATTTAAGCCTGGCAATAGACAGGGATACAATGGCGGCAAGAAACGGTATTATTCCGGCAATGCTGGGCAACGAAAAATTAAAAGATTTATTTGCAACCGCAAGCTACGATACTGCAGCTATTGTAAGTCTGGCAATGAAGTACCGGTTGTTGTGTGACTATACGGCATTTATAGCCCTGGAACCGAACGATACTATCCATTATTTGCAAAACCCAAATGACGAAGGGCATTATACTACAGGAGTAAAAAATAATAAAGTCTCAAACGATACTTTAAGCATAGATATTTTTCCCAACCCGTTTAATATTCAGACTACAATCATTCTGAATGTAAAAGTGCCGTCCAATATTAAGCTTACCGTTTATAATATACTGGGACAACGGGTTAAAGTTATTGCAGAAGAAGATGTACTGAGCGGAAAGAGAGTTTACTTCTGGAACTCATTAAATAAC
The DNA here is from genome assembly GCA_046705105.1 of Ignavibacteriaceae bacterium. GTDB lineage: Bacteria > Bacteroidota > Ignavibacteria > Ignavibacteriales > Ignavibacteriaceae > FEN-1297. The sequence goes on from JBJKQP010000258.1 coordinate 1,384, forward strand.
TTTAACCAGACAGTTAGTAGCGGTGTTTATTTTGTAAGAGCGATGGTAAAGGAGAAAGGTTCCGGCAAAACCTACGTTATAATGAAGAAGATGATTTTATTGAAATAGAAATCTGTCTCCAGCCCCTTCCCTTATGGAGTTAATTCCACAAGGGAAGGGGCATTGCACAAAGATTAATAGTTTGGCTAAAGCCCTAGTTTATTAATATGATCTCATCCACGGCCTGAAGGCCGTAGCTAGTCAGTCTGGAAATATTTTTTTATTATTAGTTTATGTCCTCTTTGGAAATAATATTTTTTGTTAACAGTTCGTTTAAGACTCTTTCAATCATATCACTTTTAAATATGAATTCATATCGAAGATCCAATACGTAAGCTTTAATGCTCATCTTCAAAAACGATTTTGTCATTTTTATTTCATTAGAAAATAAAACGGTGATCGGTTTATTTAAATATACATACGGTGAAACCTGTGCTGTTTCTATTGCAATTTCCCTTATTATATTTGTATTAACATCTATCGGCAAGAAGATTTCTGCAACTACCTGACAATTTGGTTCACCATAATTTGTATTTGAAACCGATTTGCTCATTACTTCGCCGTTCGGAATTGTTACCGTACTGTCATCCGGTGTAGAAATTTTTGTAGAGCGAAGCCCGATTTTTATTACTTCGCCGTAATAATTATCCAGTTGTATCTTGTCACCCACCTGATATGGCCGATCGAATAAAATTAAAATTCCTCCGATTATATTCTTTAAAAGATCCTGGGCACCAAAACCCACTGCTATACCGACCGAAGCTGTTACTGCTATCAGTGTGGCAACCGGCGGTTTAAATATACCTGCTACTAAAAAATAAAATATTATAAGCCAACCGAAAATTCTTATGACAGGTATTAAACCCTTTAAAAATAGCCTATGCTGTATACTTTTTTCTGCAAAGATATCTATCAGTCTTGATAGTAACCTAATAACATAAAAGCCGATAATTATTAAGATTATAGACCATACAATTTTTGAAATTGAAATAACCTCAAGTATTGAAGGCGGATTAAATGAATCATTAGAATGAATTGAATTTTTCGTCCTGTCGTTTTTGTCTGTCCGAGAAAGTTCACTTTTAGCGGTTTTATTACTATCCGTATTATTGCTGAATTGTGAAGCAGTACTGTTATTGTCTGTTGAAGTTTTTCTCTCGGTACAACTGTTTAAGAATAGTATCGGGATTACAAATAAAATTATAAATATTTTTAAATATGATTTTGTCATTTTTCAATGAATAAAATTTTTCGATTTTAATACATTTACAATTTGACGGTACAGCAAAGGATTAATTTTATAAATTTCCTCATTTTTAATTAATAAGCCGTCATCCGTCATGGTTATAAAAATTAATTTGCTTTGAGCAATATCCTGATTAAAAATACGGGCATGATCGCTGATTGTTAATCCGTCATGAATTAATAAGCAATGTAATGTTAAAGTTTTGTGCAGACTTAACATATTTAGAAATGAGTAGTCAATGTTTTCCATCATACGGATAGTAATAGTATCGCCGGAAACCTCTTTAGTTGTTCGAAGCCAATAAAGCAATGCAAGGCTTAAATTACTTTTTGAGAACCTATATAGAAAGTTGAAAAATTCATTCTTTAGAAATTCCTGCATTTCACTTGGATTCATTTTTTTAAACGATTTTTTACTCCTGTAATCTTCACTTGGTTCAAAGTAGAGATTATAGCCGCTGACCTTATGTCTTTTAAAAATTACTTCTCTAATTTGGTTTTCACTTAAATCTTCAAGGGTTATTACATATCCGAATTGATCCGCTATATTAACAGTTTTATTTAAATATTCCCAGGCATACAGAGATGACGACATTATCCAGAATGTACTTTTATTGGTTTTAGAGATTATTTCAAAAATCATCTTTAAAACTGAAAAGCCTCCGATTATTTTTAAATAAAAATTTTGGATATCTTCAATTATTATAATTCTTTTTTCGTCGGAATTATTTAGAAATGTTACAATATCATTTACGGAATTTAACTCATTGTAATTTAGAAAACCGCGCATAAATTTAAAAAATGTACCGGCATCATAAATATTTTCAGATAGAATTATCCTTAAAGTTTTGTAATCATGTTTTAAATTTTTCAGACAGAAATTAATAAAAGTAGTAGTGCCGCTTCCTTTTTCTCCTACAATTGCGCATGAGGCAAACCTCTCTTTCTGCCAGTTGGCAAATGCTGATTTTATTTTGGTTTCACTCAGCTCTCTTGTAATAAAGAATCGATCATCTACTAAAGGTTCAATTCGAAATAGTCTTCTGTATATAAAAGGCAGCAATTCAATTGAAGTTTGCGTTTCCGCAAGGAAGTCTGATATTTCCGTAGAAATTGCTTTTGGCTTTTCAATAAGGCCTAAAACCCCGGATATTTTAGAAAAGAACTCGTTTAATTTTTTACCGGTATTTTTTAACTTCGTAAGAATTTGAGGAAGGAAAATTTTAAACTGCTTAAATAATTGATTCTTAAATTCAGATGATTTTTGTCTTGCCTTGGCTTTTATAATTTTTAATCGGATTTCCAACACTTTTTCAGTGCGGGTTAACTCCGTAATTTCGTTGTTAAAATCATCAACCGTCCTTTTAAGTACATCGGAAATAGTAAGAGATATGTTTTCAATTTTTTCTTTAATATTTATTGCATTGCTAAAAGTTCTATCAACACCTTCTATTGCAATAAATTTAACATCATATATATCTTTTGTATAGGTTTCAAATGCAGCCTGAGCAGATTCGAGATTAAACTTAAAAATCTCAACTAAAGAATTAAGATCATCTTGAATTGATTGAACTTCATTTGATATTATATTTTTTGTAAGCCGGGCTGCTTTTATAAATTTAGGAAGGCTCTCAAAAAGAATCATTTCCCTCGGCGACACAAAACTAATCTCTGAAAATTTTAATTCTTTATCGTAAATTTCCGTCCTTACTATTGCTCTTTTATCGGATATTTTTTCTATGTTTTTCCTTGATATATTTTCAAGTTCATCAATTAGTAAGGTAAGATTTTGTTCTATTATTAATTCGTTAATTTTTTGAATAGAAAATGATTTAAGATAATTGAGGACTATTAACCCGCCTTCATTCAGAACCTCTTTTAAATTTTGTTGATTCTCTTCGGCTCTTTTTATGCCAATTCTTAATCTCTCAAACCGGTGTAATAATAAATTAAATTCCGGAATAATATTTTCGTGAATATTATTATTTATACTAGTTTGTATTCTGAAATAGTTCTCCAGAGTAATATTTCTTAATAAGTATAATTCTATGTTCAGTTTCCAATCTTCGTATAAAGCATAAAATGTATTTGCCCAGCCTAAAGTAAGAGAGTAATAATTATTATTAAGTTCAAAATGCTTTGTCCTTATTTTATTATCCGAAAACTTTGAGCCTGATAATTCAATTGTACCGGCTAATTTATAAGCTTCTTTTAAATTTGTGAATGAAGATTCAAGTATATCGTCGAATTCTTTCCTTATTTTTTCGTTTAAAGAGTCTATTTCGTTAATTATTTGATCTCTATAATTTGTAAAATTTTGTTTGGTAATTCCTAATTCACCATTTTCAATTTCAAATTTATTTTTTGAATCAATAAAGAACTTTTCTGTTTCTTCAAATGATTTCCACGATTGTAAAGTTAGAGTTGAAATTGTATTGTTTATTTTCTTTAAAAGAGTAATGTATGATGGCAAAAAATTTTCTTTTAGATAAAATTCAATAAGATTTCTTAAAGGTATTATCTGCTTCCACTGCCTGGCCGGTTTTAATTTTTTATTAAATATTTTAGCAAAAAGATTGGTAAAAGAAACCGGAAATTTGGATAGTGTGAATAAGATTCTTTTAAAAAATTTTCCAACCTTTATTAATAATCTGTCATTATAATTTTTTAAAAATCTTTCAGCGCTTTGATATTCAATTTTATTTTTGGGAAGCTTTATTAATAAAATGTTAATATTTTCCGTAAAATTTTTAAAGTCTTCATCAAAATTATTTGCTTGTGCCGAATTTCCGCGGTCAACTAAAAGGTCCCCGAGTTTTAATTTTAAATCCTTAAAATTATGAATAAATAAATGAATATTTGTGTTGTCTAGAGTTGGATTAAGATCATTCTTAAATCTGTCAAGCAATAAATAATATTCTTTGATAAATCTTTTAAAGCTGCTTAATTTATCGTAAAGAAAGGAAAATAAATCCTTATAATAAACAGATTTAATATCTTCAAAAATATTTTGGAACTCATCAATCATTATTTAAGACAAGATTACCCTTATTGGAAAATATATTTCTCATTAAACATAAAAAAAATAATCTGGGAATTTTAATAATTATAAATAATCAAAACTTTAATTAATTTACAACAAATTTTTAGACTTATTTAATATCTAAAATTGGGCATAATAAATAAAATTCAGCCTTTGCCAGTGGGGCAATTTATATTAAAGAAGACCGTTAAAGGAATATTTTAATAAAAGATTAAATAATTGGATTCACTTTAAGTTTTAAGCTAATGAACTTCAAAGTATTAATGTCATGAATAATTTTAGTTAATAATAATACCAGATTGTTCTGTAATCACGTATATTTTCTCCGCGGGCAGCAAGCTCTTCAAGGTAATCGTATATAGGAACATCAACATAATTATAAGGAGGAATAACCGAGATATTTTTTTCCCATGGATGGAATTCGTATACCCGGGAACCGTCGGGTAATACCATAACAAGCCTGTGGTCCTGTCCGGCCTGGAGCTGATTTTTGCCGAGTTTAGGAACGTTAAAAACCGGTTCGTCGGTTCTATCCAGACCGGGCAGTAGCCTGGCTTCCTCTTTTCTTTCCTGTAGTATTCTTGCAATCGGGACCATGTATCTTTTGGTTTCTTCTTTGCCCTTCATATTAAATGTATAATAAGGATCGACTCCTATTGATCTTAAATCCCGCCTCAGCTTTGCTGTTTCAAACCGCCTTGAATTTTCCACCGTGAAAACCTGCTGGTTGTAAACACCAATCCCGGCTTTCTTAAATTTTTGAACTGCAATCATTGCTTCAGGTGTTATTTCGTACGAATGCTCAAAGTGGGTAACCAGCGCTACTTCCAGTTTAGGCGGCCGGTGATATTTTGTAATTATTTTTACTAGGTTATCTGTAATCCGCATCGGCAGTACAACAGGTGTCCTACTTCCGATCCTGATTCTGTATATCTGCTTTTTTGAGGCAAGCGCTTCCAGGATTTTTACTACCTGTGAATCTTTCATAATTAATGGATCCCCGCCGGTAATTAAAATATCACCGACACACTTGTGTTCATCAAACCAGCTAAGCGCTTCATCAATTCTTTTGCCCGGTGCAAGTGCTTTCGGTTCCAGGACTCTTTCAATTTCCCAATTGCGCTGGCAGTAAACACATATTTGCGCACAGGTATTAAACGGCTTTAATATGGAAATAATTGGATAGCGTCTTGTTATTAATTCTATCGGTGAAGTATCATGTTCGCCCATAAAATCAAACGTAACGCTGCGGTCTGCTTTATGCTCTATCATTTTATCAACATAATCTTTCTGAGGAATAACCTGTGCTCTTACGGCATGGTCGTACCCTATTGAAAGTTTTCTATCCATAAGGCTTAAATAATACGGGGTTATGCCGAACGCAATTTTATTTTTAACGGCGTTATCTACCGCTTCCTTTTGATCCGTTGTTAGCTCGACTAAATCTGACAGAGGTTTTATATCTCTAATAACATTCTTTAAATGCCACAGGTAATCGTTCCAATTGTCCTCGCTGCTATTGTAATATCTTAATATTCTCGTCTTATTTTCTTTCCGCCAGCCGATTACTTCGTCTTCCAGGCCGGAAGGAAATTTCTTAAAATATTTATTCACTCCGGAACCCAGATCATCCAGAATTTCCATACGTACATTTGCAGCTTCTCTTCCTTTCAGTTTTAAGAATTCCGGAATGCCTTTTTTAACCTGTGCATTTTCAAGATAAATATTAGACTTCCCGGTTACGCCACGGAAAAGGTTTATAAACTCAAGAATAAATCCAACGGAAATTTTATCCTTCAGTTCATCCCGTTTATTCTGTGCAAGCTTCCATAAACTGTCGAGCGCTGAAAACACTGTCCGGAATTCGTTAATAGGACCGATGATACTGCGAAATACCCGGATGCATTCCCTTACTGTAGATTTTTCAAGGATATGAAGATCGTTATCGATGGCAAATACTTTTCTTTCTGATTTTTCAAGATAGTTATATAAAGAATCACGGGCATCTTCAAGGTTATCCGAGTTTTTTAATATTTCGTAAATCTCCGTATTTGAATCCCAAAGTCTTTGAATATAAGCCTCATAATCAACCTCAAAGTGCGGTTTAAAAAGGCTTACCTCATCTGTAAAGACATCGTCCAGTAACTTAGTACTTAGCCATTTTAGTTTCGGAGTTTCGGGTGGAGATTTCTTTACGGTATTCTTTCCCTTTTCGGAATCAGTCATAGTTTTCATAACTGTCTCCCAAATTTTTTCTTTACCTAAATTATTATAAGACTAATTATTCAATAAATCAACATTGCATCAAGAAGAGGAACATCGAATAAGAAAAACAGGGAATGGAATGTCCTTACTTTTTTCTAAGTTATCAATAAATTTTTAGATTATAGAAATCTTAAAAAATTAAATAAACTTCAACTTAATTCACACAAAGGATTCTATTAAAAAATAGAGTATTATTTTTTGCACTAAAATAATTTTATAAGTAAACGATAATAAGTTCGAATTGTAGGGGAATTAATTATTAACTAAAACGGAGTAATATATGATGGTTAATAGTGTGTCGGGATCAAGCAATGCCTATCAAACCGATCAGGCAAACAATGCCGGTAGTACAAGGCAAAATTTCCAAGAATTAAAAAACGCACTAAATTCCGGAAATTTAACGGATGCACAGTCGGCATTTGCAGCAATTTTGCAGAATATGCAAAATATAAGTGGAAGTTCAGTGAGTGGAAATACAAACATAAATTCGGATTTTCAATCACTGCAAAGTGCCCTTCAATCAGGCGATGTAACATCAGCTCAAAAGGCTCTTACTACACTTCATCAGGATATGAAGAGTATACATGGTCATCACCATCATCGCAAAGACAATGGCGATCAAACAAGTTCTTCTTCTGCAACCGGTTCAGCAGCTAGTACAACATCTAGCAGTTCTCAAAATCTTTTGCAGGCTCTATTCGGTAACTTACAAAGTCCTCTTACCTCAAGCGATACTTCGAATGCTCAGAGTGCATTAGATATATTGCAAAACAGCGGTAACTCTGTAAATCTACTTTCCGGAAACAGCCAATCGAATCAGGCACTTCTATCACTTCAAAGTGCACTGGCATCAGGAGATACGAACTCCGCACAAAGCGCATATTCAACTCTAATGCAAAGTATTCAGAATTCGCTAAGTGGAAATGCAGTTGGAAACCTTGTAGATATGATTTCCTAACTTAAATTTGTAATCCATTGTAAGTTCTAATTCGAGAATGGATTATAGAGCGTGTGATCATGAAATTTTTTGTGGACCTCTTAACCGAGGAGCGAAGAATTTTCAAATCCCTCACACGCTTTTTTTATTTCCGCAATCCGTTTAAATGATTATTTGGAAATTAAAAGAATCGGGAAATGACTTACCGCAATTATTAAATTCGGGGTGTAAATTTTATATAGTATAAAAATTTTCTTAGGTCTTGAATGCCTTCCTCAAGTGGTTCTATACTATTCCTTAATAATGGCTCTTTGATAAAGTCCTTCTTGAAATTAAATTTGGATTGTTCAATATGTAGATTAAAAGTTACTAAAAAGAAAAACAGGATAAAAATTGAAACCAAAACATTGGCTTGTATTTATTTTACTCGGGGCAATCTGGAGTTCTTCATTTATG
>JBJKQP010000259.1:0-7425 GCA_046705105.1 Ignavibacteriaceae bacterium
ATGCTGAAAGCAATAGGCGATACGAACGAAAATCCCGGTTACACAAACAAAGACGGAGAACTTCAGCTTGTACCCTCTAACAATTGGGTAAGCGGATTTTTCCCGGGATGTTTATGGTATATGTTTAAATATTCCGAATATAACAAATGGAAGAAAGCTGCTGAATTTTTTACAAACAATTTAAATGATCAACAATACAACGTAACTACACATGATATCGGCTTTATTATAAATTGCAGTTACGGCAACGGCTATCTTTTAACAAAGAATGAACAGTATAAAAAGATAATTATTCAATGTGCAAAAACTTTAAGTACCAGGTTTAATAAGAAAATCGGCTGTATTCGTTCATGGGATTTTAATAAAGATGTTTGGCAGTACCCGGTTATTATAGATAATATGATGAATCTTGAATTGTTGTTTAAAACCACAGAATTGAGCGGTGATTCATCATTCTTTAGAATTGCAGTAGCTCATGCAAACACAACGATGAAAAACCAGTTCAGGAAAGACTATAGCACCTGGCATGTAATTAATTACGATACGGTAACAGGCAAAGTTATAAGCAAAGTTACACACCAGGGATATTCAAATAATTCGTGCTGGGCAAGGGGAGAATCGTGGGCTTTGTACGGCTATACGATGTGTTACCGCTTTACTAAAAATCCGAATTATTTAAAACAGGCGCAGCATATTGCTTATTATATTCTTGCAAATAAAAACCTTCCCGAAGATATGATCCCATATTGGGACTATAATACTCCGGATATACCAAATGCCAAAAGAGATGCTTCCGCGGCTTCAATTATGTGTTCGGCTCTTTATGAGTTAAGCACTTATTCAAGTAATCGCTGTACCGAATACAAAAAGGCGGCAGATATTATTTTGAAGAGTTTATCATCTTCTAAGTACTTATCGAAAAAAGGGAATAACAATTATTTTATATTAATGCATTCGGTTGGGAATAAACCGGCAAATTCTCAAGTTGATGTACCGGAAATATATGCTGATTATTATTTTATGGAGGCAAACTTACGCAAGATGAATTTTGAAAAATAAATCAGTGTTTTTAATCTTACTTAAAAGCCTATTGTGATAATAGGTAATAAATAATTTTAGTACAGTCTTGTATCTTGATAAGAACAATTATTTTCCTATATTTACAAAATAAAGCACAGTTTCAATTTGAGAGAATTATTTTAAATTTTATAATTATAACAAATCCGGTAAATTTTTAAGTGAAAGAAGAATATCATAAATGGTACTCGCAGTATTTAAACCGTGAATCCGAAATGCTGGTTTTTGGATATGGCGGATTACCGGTAGTATTATTCCCCACATCACAAGGTAAATACTATGAATGCAAAGATTGGGGATTAATTAATTCGGTATCTCATCTTATTGATTCGGGGAAAGTTAAAATCTATTGTCCCGATGGTATAAACTCGGAAAGCTGGTTAAATTATTCGGCTTCACCGCAAGATAGAGTAAAATTACATCTGGCCTACGAAGGGTTGGTTATTTTCGATGTAATTGGATTTGCAAAACATGAAACAGAGAGTGAAAAAGTATGTTTAGCCGGTTGTGATCTCGGTGCATATTATGCAGTAAATACTGCTTTTAAACATCCGGATCTGGTAAAAGATATAATTTCTATGAGCGGCATTCTTGATATAAAGCAATATATTTGGGGATTTTATAACGATGATTGCTACTTTAATAATCCACCGGATTATCTTCCTAATCTTACCGATGAATGGTATCTGGAAAGATTTAGAGAAATGAAAATACTCTTTGCTGCCGGAGAGTACGATTCTTATTCCGAACAAAGCAAAAAGCTTTCTTCACTTTTAAAGTCCAAAGGAGTAAATAACCAACTGAATATTTTGCCGCACGCCGGGCATGACTGGGATTTCTGGAGAAGAATTTTTCCGGGATACTTGGAAAGGGTTGCTTAAAAATTTATTCCGAAATCTTTATGTTTAGTGACATATAAAACTTTTGTTTAACTTCCGTTGCAGTTTATCTTAAAATTTTTATTATATAGATAATATTTCCATAATTTAATTCCAAACCGATATGATTAGATTCAATTTTCATGTAAGAAAGACAATAAGAGAAAAATATAAATTTGAAGATTCGCTTTTTTCAGTAAACGGTGATTTGATAATTGCAAACTTTCATCTTGCAAGAGTTTTATGCAACAAGATAAACGAACAAAGAAAAGCAGAAGGCAAAAAAGATCAGCTTATCTCGCCGGGGCAGTTAAATGCAATCGGTTTGATGCATGAGATATTTCACTTCCTTATTAGATATTATGAAGAAAATGAAAATCCTGGTGTTATAGCGCGCGGAATTTCTTATCTAAATTCGGCAATTGGTGAATATGAATTAAATAGAATTTTTCTGCAGTTTATTAAGGACTTTCCTCCGCTTGAAGTATTTAAAGGCAATATTCAGCCCGAAGATTATCTTGAAGGATACAGCGGAAGCAAATCCAACAGAGAGATAATTCTCGAAGAATTATTCCTTCTTCATCTTGAAAATATAAACACTGCCGCATTAAAATTTGAAGAGCTTTATACAGATAAACCTTTATCCCAAATTACAAGGTACAACGAATTTTTGGAAAGTTCGGAAAAATTTTTCTATAATGAAAAGCCTTTCAGCAGTGAAAACCTTTCCCTTCTAACTTTTTTAAAGCGACCGATTCTTAGCAGTCCGTATAGTCTTGAAGGTCAGCTTGAGTATATAATACATAAGTGGAACATTTATATAAAAGACAAATTCGGCGACCGGATTTTAAGCAGCAGGGATTTGATGCTTGAAGATTTAAGATTGTTTATTCAATTCGGCGGCGGCAAGCCCACACCGCCGATACCGGTTTATGAATTCGACGAAGAATATTTACGTAAGTTAAAACAAAAACTTGCCGCAGGAGAAAAACTTTCGGAAGAAGAAAGCATGTATTACAAATCCGGGATAGAAAGATTTACTCAAGATATTGATTGGATGCCCAAGGTTGTAATGATTGCTAAAAATGCTTTTGTTTGGCTGGATCAGCTTTCGAAAAAATACAGCCGCGAAATTAATCGGCTGGATCAAATTCCGGATGAAGAGCTTGATCGACTTGTTAACTGGAATTTTACTGCTCTCTGGTTAATCGGCATATGGGAGAGAAGCAGTGCATCGAGAAAAATAAAGCAGCTTACCGGTAATCCGGAAGCAGCATCTTCGGCATATTCGTTATACGATTACGTTATATCAAACGAACTGGGCGGGGAAGAGGCATTTCAAAATTTAAAAGCCCGTGCATGGAAAAGAGGCATTAGATTGGCCAGCGATATGGTGCCGAACCATACCGGTATTTATTCAAAGTGGATTGTTGAAAAGCCGGATTATTATATTCAAACGAATATTCCGCCGTACCCGTCATACACGTTTAACGGTCCTAACTTATCCGAAGATTCGCGTGTTGAGGTTCGGATAGAAGATAAATATTATTCGCGTGAAGATGCTGCGGTAGTGTTTCAGAGAAGGGATTCGTATACCGGCGATGTAAAATATATTTATCACGGCAACGACGGCACTCATATGCCGTGGAATGATACTGCCCAATTAAATCTTTTAATACCGGAAGTCCGCGAATCTTTAATTCAAACCATACTGCATGTTGCGCGAAAGTTTTCCATTATTCGTTTTGATGCTGCAATGACTCTTACAAAAAAGCATTACCAGCGTCTATGGTTTCCAAAGCCCGGTACAGGCGGTGATATTCCCTCCCGTTCGGATTATGCAATGTCTATTCAAACTTTTGATAAAGCTATGCCGGAAGAATTCTGGAGAGAAGTTGTGGATAGAATAAATTCGGAAATGCCCGAAACGCTTCTTCTTGCAGAAGCATTTTGGTTAATGGAAGGATATTTTGTAAGATCACTCGGCATGCACCGTGTTTATAACAGCGCTTTTATGCATATGCTGATGAAGGAGGAAAATAATAAGTACAAAGATCTTATTAAAAACACATTGGATTATAATCCGGAAATTTTAAAAAGATACGTAAACTTTATGAGTAATCCGGATGAAGAGACTGCGGTTAATCAATTCGGGAAGGGAGATAAATATTTCGGTATTGCAGTTATGATGGTCACATTGCCGGGACTTCCGATGTTTGCTCACGGACAAATTGAGGGGCTCTCGGAAAAATACGGTATGGAATATAAGAAGGCTTATTACAATGAATTCCCTGACGAGTATCTGGTAAAACGCCATGAAACAGAAATTTTCCCGCTAATTCAAAAAAGACGTTTGTTCAGCCAGGTTGCAAATTTTGAATTTTATGATTTTTATAACGAACACGGTTCATTAAATGAAAATGTTTTTGCTTACACCAATAAATCAGGCAATGAAAAAGCTTTGGTAGTTTATAATAATTCGTACAACCGGGCAAGCGGAGGAATAAATTTTTCAGTAAGTAAAATGAACGGGAAAGAAAAACAAAATCCGAAAAGACTTGCCGAATTGTTGGGATTAAAAAATAATTACGGGATTTTTTATATCTTTAGAAATCACATTACCAATCTTGAATATATCCTTTCCGGCAGACAAGTTTTTGATTACGGAATGTATTTTGCTCTTAACGGTTTTGAGTACAGAGTTCTTTTGGATTTTAAAGAAATTTACGACGAAACCGGAGATTATGAGAAACTAGCTGTTGAATTAAACGGTTCCGGTGTTCCTTCAATTGAATATTCGCTTAAAGAAATTAAGCTGAGACCTTTCAGCGAAAGTCTTAAGAACCTATTTGATAAAATTATGCTGGATGAATTTAAGGAAGTTTGTTTGGCATCAGGCAATTCCGTAAATCAAAAAAAAGTAAAAAATAAAAACGAGAAAAATTTAATTCAGCTCTCACAGCTTGCAAGTGACAGGTTGAATAACTTTATTAATCAATTACATATTCGGACTGCCGTCACTTCCGGCAATGAAGAAATAACCGGTAAAATTTTAAGCTTGCTTGAATATACAAAAGACTATTTTACTATTTGGAGAAAATTAAAGAAGGCAGCTTCAGTTCCTAAATATCTTTTAAATGTTGAAAAACAATTAGTTCTCAAAATTACTGAGGAAGCGGGTTACAATCTTGATACATATTTAATCTTTAACATCTTAAAAATTATTCTTGCATATACAGACAATATAAACAACAATCTATTCGACACACTTCTCATAAAGAATACTCTTGCGGATATTTTAAAAAATGCAGGTCATAGCATTGATAACATTGAACAAGAAGTATTTTTAACTAAAATTATAATTTCCAAAAAAGAACTGCCGGACATGAAATTATACTTAAAAGAAATTACGCCGGATATATTTATTTCGGATCTACTCGGAAGGAAGGAGATATGCGATTATATTTTTCTTAATGAGTTTCAAGGAAGCTTTTACTATAATAAAGAAAGATTCGAAAATTTTATCAGATGGTCGTATACTTTATCAGCAGTTTATTTTATTAAAAGAATGAATGAGGAAAATTTACCAAGGGACAAGAGTATAAAAAAAGGAACCGGTAAGAATTCAAGTCTGATAACCGCATACAAAAAATTTATTAAAGAAGCCGGAAATATTGTATCGAAAATTTTAGCCGCATCCGATACTTCCGGTTATAAAATTAAAGAGCTGAAAAAAATATTGGCTGGTTAATGTTATTGATTGGTATTTATAAGTTTATTTTACTCACAGCTTATAAATTTTGCAGCTGCATTTGCACAATTTTCGCCGTCAACGGCAGCAGATACAATTCCGCCTGCATAACCTGCGCCTTCACCGCATGGAAATAATCCTTTAATTTCAGGATGCATTAGTGAATCCTTTAACCTTGGAATCCTAACCGGCGAACTGGTTCTGCTTTCTATTGCAACTAATTGTGCTTCATCCGAATAATAACCTTTCATCTTTTTATTGAAGTACAGCAATCCTTTTTTCAAATTATCAACAAGAAATTTCGGCAGTACCTCATGAAGCGGGGAAGATGTTAAACCGGGTATGTATGAAGTTTTGGGAAGAGTTTGAGAAATTCTTCTCTCAGTAAAATCGGTCATCCTTTGCGCCGGAGCCTTTTGTGTTTTGTTTGCAAGTTCAAAGGATAGAGTTTCCAGTTCTTGCTGAAGCTTTAACCCGGCGAATGGAAAAAATAAATTGTATTTTGTCCAATCCTTTTCTGTTACAGAAACAACGAAACCTGAGTTGGCAAAAGGCGAATCACGACGGGAAAGTGACATTCCGTTTACAACAATTTCACCCGGAGAAGTAGCGGCGGGAATTATTATCCCACCGGGACACATACAGAAAGAATAAATTCCTCTTTCATTAATTGTACATGAAATATTGTAACTTGCTGCCGGGAGAAACGGATTATTATTTCTTGAATGATATTGAATTTCATTTATTAAAGCTTGCGGATGTTCTATTCTAACACCCATTGCAAATGGTTTTTGTTCCAATAAAATATTTCTTTTGTTAAGAATATAGTAAATGTCTCTTGCCGAATGCCCGGCAGCAACAATAACCGAATCACCTGTAATTTCCGTGTTATTATTTACAACAACACCGGATATTTTATCCTCGTTTATAATAAAGTCTGTTACGCGTGAGTTGAAGTTAATTTCTCCTCCGCATCTCAAAACGGTATTTCGTATAGCCTTTACAATTCCGGGCAGTATGTTGGAACCTATATGCGGATGGGTATCGATTAGTATATCCGGGTGTGCACCATGCTGAATAAGAACATTTAGAATTTTATTTACATCGCCTCTCTTTGTTGAACGGGTGTACAGCTTGCCGTCACTGTAGGTACCTGCACCGCCTTCGCCGAAACAATAATTAGAATCCGGATTTACCGTATTAAATTGCTGAATTGCTTTTAAATCTTTTCTCCTTGCCTGAACATCTTTGCCGCGTTCAACTACGATCGGCTTAATTCCTAGTTCAATTAAACGTAGGGCTGCAAACATACCGCCCGGACCAAAACCAACAATAACAACTTTCCGGTTATTTTTAACAGGCTTATAATCAATTATATTTTCTGTTTGCTCGGGAAATTGGTTAATGAAAACATTGCAGAGAAGACGAAAAACCGGATTGCGGCTTCTTGCATCTATAGATCTTCTTTGAACAATTACCGCTGAAATTTCTTCTAAGTTTATTTTTAATTTTCTGGCGGAAGCGGAATAGAGAAAATCCCTATCGTTTAACTTTTCGGGAGGAATAGCTATTTCGATTTGTTTGATCATTTCATTTGTCCTCTATTTATGAGGAAAAAATTGTAATACCTTAGTATTAATATACTCCTTTATTTAGACCGCCGTCAACTTGAATTGTGTTTCCCGTAATGTAACTTGCTTGTTTGGATGCAAGGAATAT
>JBJKQP010000260.1:0-17630 GCA_046705105.1 Ignavibacteriaceae bacterium
GTAAATAACACCCAAAAGAGCAAGACAGAATAATATTGAAAATATTATCGGGTTACTTAAGCTGAAGAATAAGTCTTTTGCTTCCATATTTAAATAAGATGAAAACTACAACCATGAACAGGTCAAATAATGACGTTAAAAAATAATAATAACTCCAACTGCTTAACGAACTGGATAAAATTGATATTAATTTAGTTGCAACAGTCCCTTCATAAAGTATCATAAAAAATATGAAGAAATTTATTCTTTTTTCTTTATATAAATTCATAATTAAATAATTTAATAAGACTAGAATAATAGCAAAATGCACTATGCTTGTAATTGTAAATCTTACAAAATTATTACTTTCCTCAAAAAAGATTATAAGGACAACAAAAAGTAATATCCATAAAATGCTATAAAATTTCGCTAAATATTTTTTATCCAGAACGGCTATTAAACAAAGGAAAGCAGAAATAAAATATATAATAAGATTATTCTTTGGATTTATATATTCTACGTATAATAGTCCGGCAAAATCATTTAAAGCTTGAATTAAAAAATAAAAGAAATATTTAGTTTTATATTGCCTAACAGGAGGTATAAGCCATAAAAATAAAAACAAATAAAATACAAAGGAACCTTTATAATTCAATTTTATATTAGACTAATTAATTGTGTTTTAATTTAATCATTTCAAAGAAATTTGGAAAAGAGTATATTTGTTTAACTAACAAAAATATAAAAACTTACAGCGAAATGTTTCAGGAATTTCAACAAATAGGCAAGTTTTTAATTTTCGGAGGAATATTCTTAGTTGTTTTAGGCGTATTCTTTCTTTTCGGCGATAAAATTCCGTTCTTAGGAAAGCTGCCCGGAGATATTTATATTAAGAAAAAAAATTTTACTTTTTACTTTCCTATAGTTACTTCAATTATTATTAGCCTTCTTATAAGCTTAATTCTTTATTTGTTTAGGAAATAGAATTTAGGACTTACCTAAAAGCTTATTGATATCTTCGATTAATTTAAACTTAGGCTGAAGACCCACATATCGTTGAGTTATATTTCCTTTCTTATCGATTATAAAAGTTGTAGGAATTGCTTCGATATTTCCGTAATCATTAACAATCTTTTCATTAGCATACACGATAGGATAATTTATGCCGATATTTTTTATAAAAGGGACTACATTCTTCTTAGTATCGGTATCAAGAGAAACTCCAATAACCGCAACTTTGTTTTTATACTGTTTTTGAATATCTATTAAATCCGGGATTCCTCTGCGGCAAGGCGGGCACCAAGTAGCCCAAAAATCAAGTATAACTACTTTTCCGCGATACTTGGATAAACTGATTTTTTTACCTTTGGTATCTACCAGTGTAAAGTTCGGTGCTTTCCTTATGTCCGGATTGGAATTATCGGTTACAGCAGGACTGTTTTTCTGCATATTGTTAACAGCCGCAGTATTCATATTTTTTGAATTAACTTTTTTTACCGGAGCATTTTTATTACAACCTAAAAGTGAGAATGTATAAAATGCAACTACAAATGCGATTAAAAAATACCTTTTCATATATCTTCCTTATTTATTATTATCCTTAACTTTTGTATTCATTTGCAATCGTTTATCTACGGCTGTATCCGGCTTTGGAGCAGTAGCCGGGTTATATGAAGGCGGAAACGGGCCGTGCTCGGGAACCGGTCTGGTATTATTAATTATAAAGAAAATTAAAAGAATTAAAAATACTATTATTGTCCAGAATGTATTTTTATATCTTGGATTAATAAGCGGCTTTTTTACCGGTTTTTTCTTGCCTATTTGCCTTTCTCTTGGCTTTGATTTTTTTTGTGCCATTATACTTTTATAATATTTGTTAGATGATTATATTATTCAAAAGGTTCAGATATATTTGTGACGTAAAAATAGTTATAAAAAGTAAACCTTAAAAGTACCAAACTAATTTCCTGAATAATTTATCAATTTATTAAAAGTTTAATTAAGCATTTAAAATATTTCCAATTGCCGGTTTTTTTTATTTCGGAAACTGCCGGCATTTAAATTTACTCTTTTTTTATCAAGCCCGTATTTTTTACAACTTATTTTGAATAACTTGTTAATGGCATTTGCTACTGTACCCTCTCCGCTAAATCTTCTTCCGAATTCATTATCATTCAATTTACCGCCTCTGGTTTCTTTAATCCTGTTAACAATTTTATTTGCAGAATTTGGGAACTCACGGTTAAGCCAGTCTATAAACAAATCTTTAACCGAATAAGGAAGACGCAGTAAAGCATAAGCCGCACAAATACTCCCTGAATTTGAAGCTTCCTTAAGTATATTAGGAATTTCTTCATCGTTTAAACCTGGAATAACCGGCGCTATATTCACACCTACCGGAATTTCGTTTTCGGCTAACGTTTTTACAATTTCCAACCGTCTTTCCGGGGAAGAGCATCTTGGTTCCATTTTTCGCACCAGGCTTTTATCCAAACTTGTAATTGTTATCATTACCGAAACCAAATTTTGTTTAGACATTTTCTTAAGTAAATCAAGATCTCTTAGTACTAAAGAATTTTTTGTTATTATAGAAACCGGATTACAATAATCCAAGCAAACCTGCAAGGCTTGTCTGGTTATTTTCAACGATCTTTCAACAGGCTGGTAACAATCCGTATTGCCTGAAAATAATATTACATCCGGTACATAGTTATTTTTATTTAATTCCTTTTCAAGTAAAAAGGCAGCATCTTTTTTAACCATTATTTTAGTCTCGAAGTCCAGGCCGGATGAAAATCCAAGAAATTCGTGGGAGGGCCTTGCATAACAATATATGCAGCCGTGTTCGCAGCCGCGATAAGGATTAAATGAGTAATCAAAGAATAAATCAATACTGTCGTTTTTAGAAATTACGGATTTCGATTCATCTACAAAAAATATAGTTTGAATTTTTTTAACTTCTTCATTTTCAGGAAAATATAAATCGTCTTCCGGTACTTCTTCAATATAAAGTTTTTCAAACCTGTTCTTCGGATTATTCCGGGCACCGCGTCCTTTTATTTTTTTATCTGCCGCCATAAAATAAATTACTTATTTTATTATTTAAATGATATGCAAACAATACAGACAATAAAACACTATCAACCCTTAAAATTATAATAATCTGTGGAAATCAGTGTCGTCCGTGTTGTCAGTGTTCTATTGATTATGTTATCTAAATCTAAAGCCAAAAACAAAAATAAAAATTCGGATTTATCTTAAATCCTTCAGTTCGTTAAGAATTTTATCTTTAATAGAATTGTTTTTGGGTGAATTGTCCAATGAAAGCCATTTCCTCAAATCTTCTTCGGTATCGATATCATACATTTTTTCCAAAACCTTATATTTTAATTTATTACTTTCAATTTTTTTTACGGTTTCCGCAAATACAGAATTTGTACTCCACGAAATATTATCAAACAAAAAATTGTAAACTTTTTTCATACCCAGAAGATAATATCCGCCGTCCATTGAAGGCCCGATTACCACATCATGCGTATCCAATTGGTTAAAAGCATTTTCGATTAAAGTAAATTTAATATCGGGCACATCGGTTCCTATTATTATTGCTTTTTTTGCACCGTTAGTAAAGACTTTATTGAAAGCATTTTCCATTCTTTGTCCCAGGTTTTTACCGGTTTGTAAAGAATAAACAAAGGAAGTTCCCACCCATTTATTCATAACATCTTCATCATCCTTACCGGTAAAAAACAGATAAGGTGCAGTATTGTTTTTCCCCAGCCTCTTACATTCTTCGAATATATGTTCTGCACATAACTTGTAAAATGTAAGAGCAAAGTCATCGCCTAATGATTCTGATAGACGTGTCTTTACTTTGCCTAATTCAGGGCTGCGTGCAAATATTATTAGTGCTCTTTCGGGGTTGGTTTTCATTATTATCTCTAATATCTAAAAGCGTAATCTTACAAATTTATATAATTGTTAAATTGCTATATTGTTTTACTGTTTTTAATAATAAGACATTTATAAACTCTGAAATGACAAGAACCTTCCATATATCAATCCTTAAATAACTGAACAAAAATAGTTTTTAGAATTATAACACTTGCCATAAAAGTGCCTTTTAGTGTTCCCGTTACTTTTGATTTACCTATTCTCTTTCGGTAACTTACAGGTACTTCCAAAATTCTATATTTTTCCTTTGCAGCTTTAATCTGCATTTCTACTGTCCAGCCGTACCAGATATCATTCATATTAAGCTGCATCAGTTTATCAAATTTTATTGCACGGAAAGGACCCAGGTCGGTGTACTTAATTCCCCAAAAAAGTTTTATTAATGTTCCTGCTATATTACTTCCAATCCTGGATTGAACAGGAAGAGAGCCTTTTTCTCTTTTACCTAAAACTCTGCTGCCTAGAACAAAATCGTAATTATTTTTTATTATCGGTTCAATCAGAAGTTTCGCCTCTTCAGGATAATCGCTGTAATCTCCGTCCAGAAAAACAACCACATCACAGCTTTTTTCTTTTTGCATCGCATTTAAATCTGATAAATAATTAATCCCATTTAGACAAGAAGCACCATATCCCTGAACCTTTTCATGTAAAACAACCGCTCCTGCTTTTTCGGCTTCTTCCGTTGTGTTATCCGTAGAATTATTATTTACAACAATAACGCCGGATATTAAATCTTTGGGTAAATCATTTATAACTTTACCAATTGATTTTTCTTCGTTGTACGCAGGAATAATTACATAACACCGCATAAATTTTGAATGCTATTGACTAAGCTGAAGTTTTGTTAATTTAAAAAATTTATTTTAAAAATTTGAAGAAGGACTGTCAATAAAAGGAGCTTCATCAATCAAGGATAGAATATGACTGTTATATGCTTTCAATTCAATATAAAGTCCTTTACTCCGGATTTCATCTACGGAACGCAAGTATTCATCACCGGTTAATTCATCTTTAATTTTTATTTTTTTTGCAGCAGTCTTCAAACTAAATTTAATTCTGCAAATACCGGTAATATCGGAATAGTTTATAGAAATAATTCTTAATTCATTGTCTAGCTGCCACTGCCAGGCAAAAATATTTTCAAAAGAAGGATCATCATGAGAGATTGGGATAGTATCTATTATTCTCCAATCACCTTCACAAAATATTTTGTTCTTTGTAATAGAAAGAATTTTATAATAATGCTCCTTAAGGGATTCCGAAATTTTTTCCTCCGGTTCCCTACCTAGTTGTAAAGGCAGCTTTGTTTTTTTACCCTCAAATTGACCGTCAAAGTACAACTTCATTCCTTGGATTGTACTCATTAATACTGCGGCGGCATAAGTTTGTTTTTTACCGAACTTTGTAACAGCCCTCATCTCATCATGGTTTTCAAGAAACCTTGCCGACTTCATTTGGTAGTCTTTATCAGCCATAAGATGAGCTTTAACTCCCTGGACATCATTTGCACCAAGCCTGTCTGTCAGACGCTTATCGTAAGTAAAATCGAAGCCAAGCTGCTGAAGTTCCCATTCCAGGTCCCAATATGCTTCCGCTAGAAAGATAAAATCAGGTGATTTTTCTTTTACCTTAGAAATTGCGAATTGCCAGAATTCCACTTCAGGTTTGTGAAAATCTTTTTTATTTAACACACCTAGCCATGTATTCTGAAATACGTTGTTCAATTGAAGCATAGCCATATCGCATCGTACGCCATCACAAAGGTCGGCAAGGTTCAGTAATATATCGGTCATAAAATTTATTGCCTGAATACTGAAATAATTAATTTGAACTGTATCTGTCCATGCCGGAAATAACGGATCCCTGCCGTGGGCAAAAATTAATCTGTCGTTATTGCTGAATTTAAAAAAGGTGTAAGGGTCGTTTGCATAAAGCTCTTCGTCGGCTCTTAAGAAGATTTCAGGTTCTAACATTAAAATTTCCGAGTCGGCACCGAAATGATTAGGAATAAAATCCAGCAATAATTTTATACCGAGATCATTTAAGGTTTTATGGAGTTCTATTAAGCCGGTAATATCGCCGAGTTCCGGATTAACCTCGTAAACATCAATAGCAAAAGGCGAACCGATGACATCTTCTCTTTTCCAGTCTTTAAGGCATCTGCTGTAATTTGAAGTTAAATCAATCGAGAAGCAGCATTTATCTATTAAACCGGTACAAGTTTTCCATATGCCCATTAACCATACAATATTAATGCCGCTGTCTGCCAGGTTTTTAAAATAATCAACAGGTATAGTAGAAAGCGTGGTTCCAGCAGGGAATTGTTTTATCCATACACGAGTATTTATTTCGTATAACTTAGGATTTTTCAGCATTATATGATGCAATGAAATCTTAAAAACATATTTTATTTACAATGTAAATATCGAAATAAATTTGTTATAAATAAAATGCGGCTTCCTTGTCAATCATCCAATCGATTGAGCCGTTAACCGGTTTTATTTCTGCAGCAGGATAACTTTTACTAACAGGCAGGTTATTAAAAATTTCCGATACAATCTTTGCTTTCTTTTTACCCGTAACTACAAATGTAATTTGTCCGGCATTATTCAGAACATCCCTTGTTAAAGAAATTCTGAATTGGTTTGTAACAGGGTGTCTTGCAACCCCCGCAATATTGGAATATACAAACAATAAGTTTTTCCTAGGAAAAAGTGATGCGGTATGGCCGTCTTCTCCGATACCAAGCAGCACCCAATCAAATACCGGGAGATTGTTGTTACCTTTAGGTAAATATTTTTCAACTTCGGTTGCATATCTAACAGCTTCCCGGTTCGGATCCGACTCTCCTTTTATTCTATGTATATTACTTTGCGGAATAGAGATTGAGTCCAGCAAGTATTTTTTTGTCTCACCAAAATTACTTTCCGAACTTTCCGGAGGTACACACCTTTCATCACACCAGAAAATATTAAGCTTACTCCAAATTATTTCACTTTTATAAGGATTAGACGATAGGTGTTTGAAGAATATTACAGGAGTATTTCCACCGGAAACAGCAATATTAAATTTAGTTTCTTTTTTATTATTTGATAATAAAAGCCGTCGTGATAATGAATCGGCTAATTGTTCGGGAGTTTCAAAAACTTGTAAATTTTTTTTCATTTCATTAAAACAGTGTACAATATTAACGAGCGTAAACTATTATAAATTTGTAAAATTTGCGGAGGTTCTTATCACAAATATGGATTTCAAATTTTATGTGAATATAAATCACTTTTTGTATTTACTTTTAAGTTAGGATAAAAAATTTATATCCGTTATTTTTATTATTAAGATTTATAAATATCCAAAACATTTAAACACAATATTAATATGAAGCAATCTATCATCTTGTGGATAGCTGCATGCGTAATTACATTCTCCGCCGGTTTTATTCAAAGTACCATATCACCTCATTACCCTGAAAACGGTACCCTTAGTACTTATTCGGGAGATGTGTCTTACAGCTTTGATAAAATTTACCGCGGTAAAGGAGATTATACTGTTTGGGTATTAAGTAACTTTAAAGGATTAAAAGGAAATCTTGAATGGAAAGACGTTGACAGCAGCAACTGGCAAAAGGTTAAAATGCTTCCTTCGCGCCAAGCTATTGTTGCAAAAATTCCGGCACACTCACCTTTAAGTAAAGTTGAATATAAAGTTGTTTTGGATGACAACGGAAGGACTTATTCTATACCTAAAAAAGGTACGGTACAACTAGAATTTATGGGCCATGTGCCTTCTCCAATAACAATGTTTTATTACATAACTTTGTTTGCAGGCCTTCTTTTAGCTATTAGAACCGGGCTTGAAAGCTTCAAAGAAAAACCAAGACTAAGACTTTATACACTATTTACTCTAATTTCATTCTTTTCATTCACCCTGGTTTTCAGTACTGTTAAAAAAGGGTGTGAACTCGGCTTAATAGGAACAACAAAAATTGTACCTATAACGGATTTGTTTTCAAGCGGGCCGGTATTGCTTTTTATTATTTGGATAGCTGCATTAATATTAATCTTTAATATTAAGAAACCGAAAGTGTGGGCAATTTCGGCATCGGTCGTAACAATAATTACTTTTCTCTACGGAAATTTTTAAAGGTATATTTAATTTAAAATTTCGATTATTTTTTTATGCAAGCCCGGTGAAGCTGCGATAATACTGTTTCCCTTAATAGGATCGTTCCCTTGATAATCCGTAATTATTCCGCCTGCTCCGCGGATAACAGGAATTAAAGCCATAAAATCCCATAAGTTCATTATAGGGTCGATCATAATATCGGCATAACCAGTAGCAACCAAATAATAGCCGTAACAGTCACCCCAGTTGCGGTATAATTTTACTTTTTCAGTCAGGTTATTAAATTTATCTATGTTCTGATATTTTTTAATATCAAGATGATCGGTCGTAAGCAAAACCGCATCGGAAAGATTATTACACTTTCTTACGTTAACTTTTACGTCGTTTAATTCGGCAACCGAATTATCACCCAAAAGAAATTCCTTTAATACCGGCTGGTTAATTGCTCCCAGGACAGGCTTGTCATATTTAAGTAATGCAATTAAAGTTCCGAAAGAAACCGCACCGCAGATAAAACTCTTCGTACCGTCAATAGGATCCAGTATCCATTTGTATTCGGCATTGGGATTATGTTCACCGAATTCTTCGCCGATGATTCCGTGTTCGGGAAAATGCTTCATAATTTCTTCGCGCATAATTTCTTCGGCTTTTTTATCCGCAATTGTTACGGGCGAGGAATCCGATTTTGAATCCACTTTAACATTAGTTCGAAAATAACTTCTTATTACCGTACCGCTTACTTCCGCAAGATGCCTGGTAAACAGTTTTATTTCTTTTTGTTCGTTCATTTTTATCTTTAATTGTTTGTGCTAATAAAACAAAAAAAACCTTTAAATACTATGGATATTTAAAGGCTTATCTAAAACTAGCGGAGAGACAGGGGCTGACTACGCCAAGGCTTCGTCAGCTAAAACCGATTACATTAAAGCTTCGTCAGTTAAAGTCGACTATACTAATATTTCGTCGATTAAAATTCTTTTTTTAAGGATTACTTTCCCTGAACCGGTCTTAAAATATTTTTCTAATTCTCTTGCTTTCTTTTCGGTTTTAACAGCTACATATGCATTTAATTCAAATGGTTTATAGGGTTTTGTGGATTTAGATAAACCATTATTATGTTCTTCAAATCTTCTTTTAATATTATCGGTAGAACCTACATAAATAAAACTATGATTAATACTTTTTAAAATATAAACATACCACATAACTTTACCCCTCTTAATAATTTACAACATTAAAATTAATAAGCATTATAAAAATGCTAATTTAGCATAATATTGGGAAACTCATTTGTGCTGAAACTTCGGTAAGCTTTCCATAAAAAAAGTTGGCAAAGCCAACCGAAGCTTTAGCGTAGGTTGGCGGTGAGACAGGGATTCCCGCAAAGCGGTCCCTTCGGGAGAACCCCGGGAGGACTTGTGGCATAGTCATTCCTACGGAACATCCTCAACGGTTTTTCACAAAGTGACCACTTCTTGCAAAGTAACCGCTTCGCGGGTGGCAAGCCGCCGCATTCAACCTCATCAATTATACATTATTAAACAATTCCATTATTTTTAAGCCAATAATAACCATCAATACTCTTAAAAATAATTCTCGTTTTATTGCTTCAGTTTTTGTTTGGAAGGTTTCCGAATAATGTAATACCCATGGTCTATGGGATTTAGTATATTTTGATTTGCCGGAGTTGTGGTAATAGAGTCGTTTATTTAGATCTGAAGATGACCCTTTATAGTAAGTCCCGTCTTTTGGGCTTTTAATTATATAGGTATAATACATTTAGCGGAGAGACAGGGATTCGAACCCCGGGAGGACTTGCATCCTCAACGGTTTTCAAGACCGCCGCATTCAACCACTCTGCCATCTCTCCGAATATTATCTTTTAGGTTAAAAAAATAAAGATAATCTCTATTGAATTTTAGACTGCAAATATAATCATACTTTTACTTTTGGCAAAAGTATTTCTTATACTTACTTATTTTTAAGAAATGTTCCGTCCTGTAATTCTTCAAAAGCTTTTCTAAGTTCGGCTTGCGTATTCATTACAATCGGACCATACCAAGCTACCGGTTCTTTTAACGGTCTTCCGGAAATAAGTAGAAATCGTATACCTTCGTCTCCGGCTTGAACAGTTACCTCATCTCCGCTGTCAAAGAGTATAAGCGAACGGTTATCCGCTTCTACCGGGGGATTAGTATCCAGCCAGCCTACACTTTCCGTAGGAACCGCAAGCGGGCCGGAAGCATTACAAAATTTACCGGCTCCTTCAAAGACATATGCAAAAGCATTATTCCGCGTATCAATCGGCAGCGATTTTCTTTTTCCCGGCGGAACTGAAACATCGATATAAATCGGGTTAGCAGCTATTCCATCAACCGGGCCATTCTTACCCCAAAAGTTTCCGCATACTATCCTTGCAATTGTTCCGTCATCTTCTGTTACAATAGGAACGTCATTTGATTTTATTTCCTGGTAACGAGGTGAAGTCATTTTAAGTGCCGAGGGAAGATTAGCCCAAAGCTGGAATCCGTGCATTCTTCCTTTAGGATCCCCTTTAGGCATTTCCTGGTGAATTATTCCGCTGCCGGCAGTCATCCATTGAACATCGCCGGAGGATATTACGCCCTTATGCCCCATACTATCACCGTGTTCAACACTTCCGGCAAGGACATAAGTAACTGTTTCTATGCCGCGGTGAGGATGCCACGGAAAACCTGCCAGATAATCTTCAGGACGCTCGTTACGAAAATCATCGAGCAGAAGAAACGGATCAACTTCGGAAGGATCACCGAACCCGATTGCACGGCGAAGATTTACTCCGGCACCTTCAATTGTCGGCTGGGCTTTTAATATTTTTCTTACAGGTCTAATAGACATGATAAACTCCTTCTGACAACATATAATTAATAACCAATCATTCGCAAAAACAGTTCTTGGAATTATAGAGTAATGGATTCAAGTTACTTTAAATCCAAAAGAAAACCTCTCGGATTCTTAATTCGAATGTTCTGTATTCTTCTTCCTTTTGAATAATTGAATTCAGAACAATTGAATGAAGAACATATGATTTGTTAAGAAAAATTTTAAACATTTCAAATATCTGAAACTGAGAAATATTGAGTATTGAAAATTGAATATTGAATATTTTTTTAATTAACAATATTCAACTCTCAATTCTCAATGTTCAATTTCTAAGAAACTTATTCTTACTTCTAAATTTGAATAAATCCAATAGTCCATTATCTCAACTTCTATATAACATGAATTAATAATATCCAAATTAAAAATTATTATATGTGATACATGTTGATCCTAATTATTATTATATTTCAAAGTAATAATAAAAAGCTTGATGAATTATGGGCAGTGGCTCCGCTTGATTAACGGAATTATAAGTTCATTTCCCCCCAATACCGGATGTAATTAATCCGGGCTTTTTACTTTTCGGTATTTTTCATACAGGCCGTCTAAACAAATTAAATTATAAGGAAAATTTTATATGGTTAGATTCTTTAATAAAATTTTTATTTTTATTATTCTTTCATTAAGTGTTCTTTCACTTAGTTGTTCTAACAACAATCCGTCAAAAAATTCTGCGGAAGCAAATAAAGAGAACCCTTTTTTTACACCGAGTAAACTACCTTTCCAGGCGCCGCCGTTTAATAAAATAAAAGACAGCGATTACCAGCCGGCTATTGAAAAAGGTATGAAGCAGCAGCTTGCAGAGATTAAAAAAATTGCGGGCAATCCAGCTCCGCCTACATTTGAAAATACTCTTGTAGCACTTGAAAAAAGCGGTCAACTTCTTAATAGAGTTCAACTTGTGTTTAATGCGGTTACCAGTGCTAATACGGATTCGGTATTGCAGAAAGTTCAGCAGGAAGAAGCACCTAAACTTGCTGCTCATTATGATGCAATTTTTTTAGATACAAAATTGTTTAATAGAGTTAAATCGGTATATGAAAAGCGCAGTCAGCTTAAACTCGATCATGAATCGATGAAACTTATTTCTTACTACTATAATAAGTTCGTACATGCCGGTGCAAATCTATCTCCGGAAAATAAATCCAAACTTAAAAAGTTAAATGAAGAAGAAGCAACGCTGGTAGCTAGGTTTACGAGTAAATTGTTAGCCGGGACTAAAGCAGGTGCATTGGTCATAAGTGAAAAATCAAAACTTGCAGGTCTTTCGCCTTCAGAAATTGAGGCCGCAGCCGATGCGGCAAAAGCACGCGGCCTTAAAGGCAAGTGGCTTATTCCTTTACAAAACACAACACAACAGCCTGAATTACAGTCTCTTAAAGATAGAGCAACGCGCAAAGATTTATTTGAAAATTCATGGAACCGGTGTGAGCGCAATGATGCCAATGATACCCGCTCCGTAATAGAACGCATTGCAAAAATACGCGCCGAGAAGGCGAAACTTTTGGGCTATCCAAATTATGCGGCATGGAGGCTCGAAAACCAGATGGCCAAAACTCCGGCGGCAGTAGAAAAATTCCTTGCCGGAATGGTTCCGGCAACGGTTAACAATGAAAAAAAGGAAGCTGAAGAAATTCAGGCTTTTATTAATAAATCCGGAAAGAATTTTAAACTTCAACCGTGGGATTGGAATTACTATGCAGAAAAGCTGCGAAAAAAACTTTTTAATTTAGATGACTCTCAAGTAAGGCCTTACTTCGTTTTGGAGAATGTTCTTAAGAAAGGCCTATTTTATGAAGCACACCAACTGTACGGATTAACATTTAAAGAGCTTCACAATATTCCGGTATATCAAAAAGACGTCCGTGTTTTTGAAGTTTATGATAAGGACGGATCGCCGCTTGCATTATTTTATACCGATTATTTTAAACGGGATAACAAATCCGGCGGCGCCTGGATGGATAACTTTGTAGAACAATCAAAATTACTTGGGACAAAACCTGTAATTTATAATGTATGCAATTTTACAAAACCGGCTCCCGGTCAGCCTGCTCTGCTAAGCTATGATGATGTAACTACTATGTTTCATGAGTTCGGGCATGCTTTACACGGTATGTTTGCAGATGAAGAATATGAAAGTCTCTCCGGTACCAATGTTCCGAGAGATTTTGTAGAATTTCCGTCACAGTTTAATGAGCATTGGGCACTTTTTCCTAAAGTGCTGGAGCATTATGCTTTAAATTATAAGACGGGCAAACCAATGCCGAAACAGCTTGCCGAAAAGATTAGAAAGGCTGCACTTTTTAATGAAGGATATGATTTTACCGAACTTTTAGAAGCTGCAGATCTTGATATGGCATGGCATACATTGCCGGCAAGCGCACCTTTACAAAACTCGGATTCGTTTCAAGAAGCTAGTTTAAAGAAAGATCATCTGTACATTCCTCAAGTACCGCCGCGATATCGTTCAAGTTATTTTGAACATATATGGAGCGAGGGATACGCAGCAGGTTATTATGCTTACCTATGGTCGGAAATGCTTGATGATGATGCATTCGATTGGTTTGTAAGCCACGGCGGATTAACACGTGCAAACGGCGACCGTTTCCGCAGTATGATACTTTCACGCGGTGCAACCGAAGATTATTCTAAAATGTTCCGCAATTTTACCGGCCATAATCCCAGAATCGGGCCGATGCTTAAATATCGCGGTTTGGAATAACTAGTTGCACTTTTAATGTAGAGATGTAGAACTATAGCATATCTGTAATAAGTATTTAAATCTTAATCAGATATGTTTGAGAAAAAATATTTTAGTTCTTAGTATAATGGTATAGTGGTATAAGGCAATATAAATAATCCTTAGGCTACTATACCATATATTTTAGAACCACGTCTTATATCAACCGCCTTGCGGTCATCTTGTAATAACCACTTATATATTATATGAACTTTCCGAATTGAAAGTTTATTCGGTAGTTCATGTACAAGACGATTAAAATTCTACTTGTTCCCGGTTTTTCCCTGGTTGGCAACTGCCTGTGCTTTCTTTGCTATTTCTTCGGCATTACCAAGATAGTAATGTTTTATAGGACTGAGATTATCATCCAATTCATAAACCAGCGGGATGCCGGTAGGGATATTTAATCCTACTATTTCCTCATCCGGAATTTTATCGAGATATTTTACCAATGCACGTAAACTGTTGCCGTGTGCGGTAATTATTACTCTCTGTCCTGTTTTTACTATAGGAGTAATACTTTTTTCCCAGTAAGGGACAAACCTGTTAACGGTATCCTTAAGGCACTCGGTTAAAGGAAGTTCGGTTTCACTTAAACCTTTGTAACGTGGGTCCTTGCCCGGATATCTGTCATCGGATTCCTCTAGTGCGGGAGGCTGAGTATCATAGCTTCTTCTCCAAATATGTACTTGCTCTTCACCGAATTTTTTTGCAGTCTCGGCTTTGTTTAATCCCTGCAATGCGCCGTAATGTCTCTCATTCAAGCGCCACGAACGTTCAACTGGAATCCACATTAAATCCATTCCATCCAGAACAATCCACAAAGTTCTTATTGCTCTTTTTAATACGGAAGTAAACGCAATATCGAATGTGTATTTTTCATCTTTTAATATTTGTCCGGCATTCTTAGCTTCTTTAATTCCTTGTTCGGATAAATCCACATCAGTCCAGCCGGTAAAACGATTTTCTTTATTCCAGGTGCTTTCTCCATGCCTTAACAGAACTATTTTATAAGTCATTTATTATCTCCGTAATTTAAATTTACTAAGTGAAAAATATTAAAATACATATACAAAAATAAAAATTAGAACCAGCCGGATCAATGTGATATTATTTCTGTTATCTTTTTTAAGAACTTAATTTTATTGCGAATGGAAATTATTCTTTAGTTATCTAAAAAATCCATCATTCTAAAATTTTGAAGCAAATAATAAAAAAAATAATTAGTTTTACTAACGAAGAGCAGGTTTCAAATTAAGTTGCAACAATTTTTCTTTCTAACTTACCAGGAGGGCTTTATGTCAAAATCCAAAACCGGAGATAAAAAGAAAAAAGAGGATGAAAAAAATAAGGATCGGGAAAAAGTTGTTGTAAAAAAATTAAGTAAAACGTTTTATGAAAAAGAACTAGCAAAAATGCAGGTTGAACTGGTAAAGCTGCAGGAGTGGATTAAAGTAAAAAAGTTAAAGGTGGTAATTATTTTCGAAGGCCGTGATGCCGCCGGCAAAGGAGGAGTAATAAAAAGAATAACGCAAAGCTTAAACCCGAGAATTTGCAAGGTTGTTGCATTGGGAACTCCTACGGAACGGGAAAAAACGCAATGGTATTTTCAAAGATATGTACCGCATTTACCTGCTGCCGGTGAAATGGTTTTATTTGACAGAAGCTGGTATAATAGGGCCGGTGTTGAAAAGGTTATGGGCTTTTGCACCGAGGATGAGTACAAAGAGTTTTTAAGAGCATGCCCGGAATTCGAAAGAATGCTTGTTCGTTCCGGGATAAAGCTCATAAAGTATTATTTCTCGGTCAGCGATGATGAGCAGGAAAGAAGATTTCAGTCAAGAATCCATGATAGGACTAAACGCTGGAAGCTGAGTCCGATGGATTTGGAGTCACGCACAAGGTGGGTTGAATATTCAAAGGCTAAAGATGAAATGTTTGATTACACGGACATTAAACAAGCTCCGTGGTATGTAGTTAATGCCGATGACAAAAAGAGGTCAAGGCTAAATTGTATAAATCATCTGCTTAGCCTAATAGATTTTGAAGACCTAACACCGGAGCCATTAGAACTTCCTCCGAGGCAAAAAGACTGCGGTTATATAAGGCCTCCGATTTCAGATCAGACATTTGTGCCGGAAAAGTATTAATAATTCAAGTTACGCAAAAGTTAAAAGAGCAAGTGATTGCATCTTTTACAGAGAGATTAAATTTTAGGTTTCAACAGAAATAATATTTTTATCGAAGTTTTTTTAATAAATAAAAGATGCCATCTCTTTTTTTGCGTAAGTTCGGTTAATCATTTTAAAGATTATAAAAAACCTTTGTAATATTCGGATAATTTATTTTACTTTTATCACCACAAACGTAACATCATCTTCCGGATCGCTGTTATTCGTCCAATTCATTCCTGCTTCTCTTAAATGAGTGACGATTTCTTCGGGCTCTTTCCTTGCAGATTCTTCAAAGCAGTTTCTTGCTCTTCTGTAACCGTACATTTCCTCGTTACTATTTTTTAACTCGGCAAATCCGTCGCTCATCATTAATAAAGTATCACCCTTATCAACTTTTAATTCGGCAGTATCATATTCTAATCCTGACATAGCACCGAGAGGCATATTATTAAGAGCTATCTCTTCAACAGTTTGCTGTTTATTTCTATATATTATCAGCGGCGGCATTCCTGCATTTACCGTTATAATTGTATTGTTGCTTCTAATCTGTATGCAATTTAATGCCATCATCAGTCTGCCGAGTTTCATATCTTTTATTGCTGCACTGGCATTTTCAAAAAACGGCTTTAACTCTTTTTTTGTTCTGTCGGACATAAAAAGGGATTTCATTATAGACACCATCATACCGGACTGCATCCCGTGCCCGGTTGCATCTCCTAAAATTACTGTTAACGTTCCATCCGGATGAAGATGGAAATCGTAATAGTCTCCGCCAACTTCCGTAGCGGTTTTCATATAAACAGCAATATCAAGATGCGGCAGTGACGGTATTTCCTTAGGCAGCATCGAAAGCTGAAGCTTGCGCGCTTCTTCCAGTTCCAAGCTTTTTCTTGCACTCTCGGCTTCGGCAATCTGGGCGCGCAGTTCCGCTTCTTTTAATGCAGCGGCAGACCTCTCTTCTTTTAATTTCTCGGCTTCTTTTTTTAATATTTTTCCTTTTTCATATTTTCTAAATCCAACAAGCCCCAGTCCGAAACACATTACATAAATAGTGTAAGCCCACCAGGTTTTCCAGAAAGGCGGATAGATAACAAATGAATAAGAAGCAGTTTTTGTTTTCACTCCGTTTGAAGTAATTCCTTTTACCTCAAAAGTATATTTTCCCGAAGGCAGGTTTTGGTACTCCGCAAAAGACAAATCTGTTGGTCTGGACCATGCCTTATCGTATCCTTTAAGGAAATGTTCATAAGTTGTTTGATCCGGATCTTTATAATCTAACGCCGAGAAATTAAAAACAAATGAATTTCTTGAATAAGAAAGTTTGGAAGGAAAAGAATAATAATCCGGCTTATCATCTATTTGAACGGAAGAAATTCTCATCAGGTATTTTTTAGTATCGATCTTGTTTATGTAAATTCCTACACCGTTATAAATTTCAACAAGATTACCGTATCCGTCCATAGTTGATACATACGGTCCGCCTGAGACAATGCTTTCATCGTCTGTGTAAGTTTGAAATTGATTGCCTTTAACTTGTACCGCACCGGAAGGGCTGGAGAAGAAAACTCCTTTTTTGCCGTCAACTATAGGATTGCCTAAGCTGGTTGAGGACAGTCCGTTCTTCTTAGTATAAAAGTTAAGATGAGTTCCGTCGAAAATTACGAGTCCTCTGTTTCTAAGCCTTATATAAAGATCATTCCCGTTCTGAATATTTGTCATTGTACCTGCCACGCTTG
>JBJKQP010000261.1:0-7265 GCA_046705105.1 Ignavibacteriaceae bacterium
AATACGGCGGACCTGAAGTTTTAAAATTAGGGGAATATAAAAAGCCTTCCGCCGGAGCTAATGAAATTTTAGTTAAGGTTGAAGCAACAGCTTTAAACCGTGCAGATACTTTACAGCGGATGGGAAAGTATCCGCCGCCAAAAAGTGCAAGCCCTATACTCGGATTGGAAATTGCCGGAACAGTTGTTGAGAGAGGTTCAAAAGTTAGTATTTGGGAAACCGGTGATAAAGTTTTCGGTTTAATTCCCGGCGGAGGTTATGCTGAGTATGCCGTAATAAATGAAAATATGGCAATGCCGCTTCCGGCAAATTTAACTATGATAGAAGCTACCGCAATACCGGAGGTTTTTCTTACGGCATACCAGGCATTGGTTTGGTACGGAAAGCTAAAACGTAGGGAAAGCATATTGATTCATGCCGGTGGTAGCGGCGTCGGAACAGCAGCTATACAATTAGCTAAAGAAATAGGTGCGGATATTTTTATTACGGCATCAAAATCAAAACATAACAAATGCTTGGAATTAGGTGCCAGGAATGCAATCGATTATAAAACGGAAGATTTCGGTAAGAAGATACCGGAACTTACTAATAATCAAGGTGTTGATGTAATAGTTGATTTTATTGCCGCTGAATATTTCAATAAAAATATTGATATTCTCAAAACAGACGGAAGGCTAATCATACTTGCAACATTAAGCGGCGGCTTGGTAAATGAATTTGATTTAAGAAAAATCCTTGCAAAAAGATTATCCGTTATCGGTTCTACACTGCGATCAAGAAATCTTGATTATCAGATTAAGCTAACAAAAGAGTTTAAAGAAAATTTGCTGCCTAAGTTTTCTTCAGGTAAAATTAAACCTGTAATTGATAAAATATTTGATTTGAAAGATGCGGCTGATGCACATCGTTATATGGAAGAAAATAAAAATACAGGTAAAATAGTTTTAAAAATTAACTGACCGCATGCCGACACGGCATAGCACGGTAAAAACGGCAGCCAAGGCATTTCATAGGAATCCCTATTCTATCGGGAAAAGTATGGTTCAAGTTCAAGAACAAGCCTGTCCGGCGAAGTTTTAACGAAGTCTCAAGATCATGCAATTATGCAACTCGTACCTTCATGCTTCTAAAATTTAAGTTTATATTCACATGAAAAATCTTAACCAACCTTAAAGCGGTCAAATTTGGAAAAATAAAAATACGACAGAGGATACCTTATCCAGGCTGCTGTATTATCTAAATGCTCAATCAAACATCAGGATAATTGTGATCCAAAGTAATTTATTTCTAAAGTTGATTCAACATAACTATACACAATCCGAAAAAAGCTATTTTTATTTTACCTTTTATATGCGGAATTTTTAACCGACACGATGTAAATCTTTTTATGGAGGCAGAAATGAAAGTTATTAAGAAATTTATTTTTTTAGCGTTTATTTTTGTACTTTCCTACGCTGCATTTCCACAAACTACGCATATTGTTCAAGTATCAAACTTTGTGTTTACACCTGCCAATTTAACAATTGCAAAAGGAGATACGGTAACATGGGTTTGGGAAAACGGTGTACACACTACTACATCGGATAGTACCACCGGTGTGGATGTTTGGAATGCAAACATAGATCAAAGCCATCCTACTTTTAGTTTTGTATTTTCAAGTCCCGGAGTACATCATTATTACTGTATATACCATGTTGGCATCGGTATGAAAGGGACAATTACAGTTGTACAACCTACTGCGGTAGCTGTAAGCAGACAATTACCCGCGAATTTCATCCTGGAACAAAATTATCCCAATCCTGCTAATCCTTCAACCATAATTAATTACTCTCTGCCTTACGGAAGATTTATTACCTTAGATGTTTACAATACTCTGGGAATAGAAATCAAAAGCTTGGTCAAAGGATATAAAAGTGCAGGCAATCATTCTGTTATTTTTAATGCCGATGATGTACCGAGCGGAGTATATTTATATACTCTCCGGGCAGGGAAATTCAGCAAAACCAGGAAACTATTAGTTTTAAAATAATATAATTATAAATTTATAATTTAATTACCGTAAGAATCATTATTATTTACGTCTAATGGCTTTGGATCCCAATCCAAGCCTTCACAGGGAAGGTATGTTGTTGTCGGATGTTTATCGTGAAGCATACATAAAACCGCTGATTTATCGAAGTGAGTGCATGAAGAACATAAAGTATCTTCAAGGACTTCTTTGTTTTTGGTTTTAAATGATTTATACCGTGTAACCGCAGGGTGTATAATTACTCCGTATATAGAAATTATGCAAATAAACCACCACAACTGATGATTTATGTACCCGTCAAGTATCCATACTGCAGGAATAAGTATGGCTGTCCTTATAATTGTCCAATAAATTATTTCTCCCATGGGCTCACTTTATAATACCGGTAATCTTCATTAAACATATATCCTGAGCAAAGATATAAATTGATTTGCTAATAATAAAGTGAGCAATTTCAATTAATTTTTTCGAAATTTTTATATAAATTTATTTTGTGCATTTTAATAAAAGCGGGATTTAACAGGAGGAGTTATTATTGCTTTGAGATTGCTGCTTAAATTATCAAATCAAAAAGAGGAAATAATCCCTTTAAATTATAATTATCCTTTAGCATCTGCAATTTATAAACTTTTAAAATTGGGCTCTCCGGAATTTGCTTCTTTCTTTCATGAAACAGGGTATAAGAAGGACAATTAAAGTTACAAGCTTTTTACTTTTGCATTAAGATTCGAAAATGCATCAATAGTGAAAAATAATTTTAAACTAAAAAACCCGAACGCATATCATTATATTTTTTCTCCAAAGATTGACACTTTCATTCAAAATTTCATAATGGGTACGTTTGAAAAACAAACAATAGAAATTAATGATAGCTGTTTTAAAAACGTTTTTACAATAAATTATGTTGAAAGCCTACCTGACTTACAATTCGGAAATTCTGCAATATTCAAATTACTCTCACCTTGGTTCTTTCCTCAAAAAGAATAATCAATAACAAACTAAACCAATATTACTTACGTCCCGAAGATACCGAGGAAATCAACAGGGTTATGACAGAGAATCTTATTAACAAAGCAAATATTATTTCCGGTATAGATAAACAATATTCAAATGTAAAACTGAAATGGGATGAACAATACTTAAACCGGCATAAACTATGTTATTTAAACTGATGAAGGTGCGAGTTGCATAATTGCATGATCTTGAACCCGACTTCGTTAAAACTTCGCCGGACAGGCTAATTCTTGAACTTGAACCATACTTTTCCCGATAGAATAGGGATTCCTATGACATGTTTTGGCTCCCGGTTTTACCGTGCTATGCCGTATCGGTTTGCGGTCAACTAATTTTTAAAACTATTTTACCTGTATTTTTATTCTCTTCCATATAACGATGTGCATTAGCCGCATCTTTCAATTAAAAATAGTCTTTCTTTTTTAGGCGGCAGTTCATCTTTGTCTCGATAAGGTCAGAATTTAATATTATATAATCCACAGGGCAAACCGCCCGGCATTGAGGTTCGTTGTGGAAGCCGACGCATTCATTATATTTATCAGGGACTATATAAAAATATTCTGTAGAAATAGGCGGATTGGTTTTCCCATCTAATAACCAATCAATTCCATCTTTAAAATCACTCGTCTCCATATAATCTGCGTAGCCGCGGAATGCCGGATGACGTCATGCAGTGTTCTTCGGATCCTTTTTTACTTTTCTTCTTCCGCCTAGTTTTAAAAGATGAACGCAATGAATTTTATTATCAGGAAGTATCTTCATCAGGTTTTCTTTATCAAACTGCGGAAATCTTCTTGAACCCGGAAGACTTCTTACATCTGCAGCTACCTCAATATTGAATGAATTGAGAATTGAGGTAAACTTATCAATAAGGTGAGTAGAATGCCCAATCGTCCATATATTTTTATTTAAATAAGTTTTCATACTTAAGATTTCTAAAGATAAAAATACAAGTACAAATTCAATATCATCAATTATACGGCTCAATATAAGAAGGCAAAATTCCGAGTTTATTAAGCATTGACTTAGTATTATTTACAAAGCTGTTGGAACCGCACACATAATAATATTTTCCCGGACTTTTCATTTGTTCGGTTAAATATTTCATCCAACTATTTATCCGGCTTTTTATTTGATACATAGCTCCCTACCGGAGACCTAAATCCGACCGCTAATCTATTCCATCCGTTAATTGTAACAATGGCAAGTGTAAGCTCAACTATTTCCCGCGGAGAAAAGAGGCTCTCAATTTCCGAGTAGATTTTATCCGGGGCATTTTTCTCCGAAATTTGAGTTAACGCTTCGCACCATTCTAATGCAGCCCTTTCACGGGGAGAATAGAACGGAGCTTCCCGCCAGGCGGCAAGCACATGAATCCTTTGCTCGCTTTCACCGATAGCGATGGCATCTTTTGTGTGCATATCAAGGCAGTGAGCGCACCCGTTAATTTGTGATGCTCTGATCTTCACAAGCTCCAAAAGCTTATGGTCAATACTGCTTTCGTCGACTACTTTTTGCAATGCCAGCATTGCACTGTAACCTTCAGGCAATGTTTTATACCAATCTAACCGCATTTTATTTTTCCTTTCCGTTCTGATTAACTCTATTAAGAAAATTTCTTAGTACATATCGGAGCATTCCGCCGTTCCGGTAATAATCTATTTCATCTTGCCTATCAAGCCTTACAATTGTATTAAACTCTTTAATTGTATTTCCGTTCTTATTTGCCCTTACTTTTAATATTTTTTGAAGATAAAGCTGCTTTTTTATCTGAAAGTTCCATGCGTGCAGGCGGATACATACATTCCTTTTCCATAACGATTCCTTCTCTAATTTTGTTGATAAATAAATCGATAATAGCCTTAGTATGTCATTTATGGTCTATTTCATATTTCATTGTAAATAAAATATTAGTAAAAGATTTAATCTTTTTAATTGTGAGAAATTTATCTTATCGAAGGATGATTTACAATGACTTAAGTCATTATGATATCTTTTTAAAGGAAGTGAGTGAAAAATGAAAAACACTGACTTAAGTCAAGGAATAGATGTATCCGCCGGTTTATTTTTTCAATGCAATTTTTTAATTAATGGAGCAGAAATGAATACTGAGATAAAAGAGTTGGATATAAGACCGGTTATGCCGCGTGAAAAGCATCCGAAAATCTTTTCAACATTTGATGTATTAAAGCCCGGTGAAACTTTTCAATTAATTAATGACCATGATCCTATGCCGTTGTATTATCAATTTCAAGCAGAGAAAAAAGATCAATTTGGTTGGGTGTATATAGAGAGAGGCCCGGAAGTTTGGAGAGTTAATATTTCAAAGTTATGAACGAAGACAATAAAATATTAAATTTAAATAAAGTTCCGCTTGTATACTCTTGCTCGGGATGCAGTAATATAGCTCAGCTTGCGAACGACGTTGCTGTAAAAATGGATAGAGAAGGAATTGCGGAAATGTCCTGCATTGCCGGTGTAGGAGGCAATGTAAAACCATTGGTTCAGAAGGCAAAATCCGGAAGAAAAATTATAGCAATTGACGGATGTATTCTTCAATGTACAAAAAGCTGCCTAAAAAATATAAACGTAGTCCCCGATGAACATTATATATTAACCGATTATGGAATGAAAAAAGAATATCATAAAGATTATGATGATGAAATGGTTAACGAAGTATTTGAGTTATTAACTAACCTTAAGTATGATAATTGCACAAAGTAAATATAGTATAGTAAACAAATACTTCTGTTTTTACTAAGATCATCCGGCTAGTTTTTTTAACTTATTCATGTCTTCAATAAAAATTGTCTTCCCATGAATTTTTAGGGATGAAAAGCAGAGTTGTATTTTCCAAAGCCTGTACGTCTGCAGGGCAATCACCGCCGGCAAATAAAGGAACATCTCCGAAAACATTAGGCGGAGTTATAATGTGCAAAATGAATTCTTTTCCTTCTTTAGATAATTTAAAGATTTTAACCGATCCTTTTATAACAATATAAAGACCCTTGAACCCATAGGCATAAAAGTAGGTATTATCCGCGGACTTATTGCTCAAATTTTATTAGGATTAATCGGGCTAATTACCAACATCTAATTTTACGGAGTATTTTCTTTTATTTGTTATGAGCAAAATATCGAAACCAAACTCACCGGCTCCGGTTATATATTTATTGCTAGGAGTAGCTGTGGGTGTTTGTTCTGTTTTTGTTACAAAATCCGTTTACCGGGCTGGAGACAGTTTTAAGAAATTGCCTGTGCATTTGATGTGGTAGCCTGTTATAGGAGCGCTTGCAGTGTGAGTTATTGGATATTGTGTTCCCTATACACTAGGTATTGGATATGACTATATAAATAACATCTTGAACAACTCAAACTTCAGCCACGTGCTTATAATTTTGTTTATTTTCAAATTTATACCATGGACTGTCTCACTTGGAAGCGGCACTTCCGGCGGAACATTTGCACCGTTATTTAAAATCGGATGTGGACTCGGTGCATTTTTTGGCTTAATCATATTGACATTGTTTCCTAATTGCAAACATGATATACGAATTGCGGCGATTATAGAGAGGGCCACAATGCTTGCAGGTTCTGGTCTTACTTTATTATTTTCAATAATATTTGCCTTCGTGACTATACGTCAGCCTTACGGAATCCTTCCGTTACTAACTGCATTCAGTGCAACTTATCTTGTTTCCAGCATAATGATGAAAAATACTATTATGATCGAGAATATTGTTAGAAGAGGAGTAAATGTACCGGTTGAGTATGAAGCGGACTTTCTCGACCAAATGTCGGTTAAAGAATATGAGACAGAAAAAGTATATTCAATTTCTGCTGAAGATAAAATTTCAAAAGCACTTGAATGGCTTACTTCCGGAGAGCCGGGAAGCCTGCATCACGGCTATGCAGTAATTCATAAAAACAAAAGGCTTTCCTGAATAATTTTAAGGAGAGATTTGGAAAAAGCAGACAACGCAAAAAAAAAGGAAAAGACATTTTAACAAAGTTGTTGATTGCAATTTATAAAAATAATACTACAAGAGAAGTTGCGGATATGCCGGTATATTATATAGTGTCCCTTTTGCCGGCGGCAGAATGCGGCAATAAATACAAGTTGATTGGTGTAATTACGCATGATAATATTTTATGCGCAAGAAGAAATTATATGGGAAAGAAAAAGCATATAAAGAATATATCAGTCTGCGAAATCTCAGAA
>JBJKQP010000262.1:0-10732 GCA_046705105.1 Ignavibacteriaceae bacterium
TCATTTCAAACCGGGTGGACAAGGAACGGCGGGACCTCATTTATCGGCCCGATCGTAAGAGGAGGCTATTATAATAATTATTCTTACGGATTCCAGCTTCAGCAGCTTGTATTCGATTTTGGTAAAACATATTCTAAAATTTCGGCATCCTCCGATTTAAACGAAGCATCCAAACAGGATTTTATAGGTACAAAACAGAATCTTATTTTGAACACTTACATAGCTTACTTTTCTTATCTTCAAGGTAAAAGATTTATAAACGTAAGCAGTGAAACATTAAAACAGACGGAAGAACATTTAACACAGGCTAAGGCTTTGTATTCGGTCGGCAGAAGTCCCCGGTTTGATGTTTTAAAAGCACAAACCGATGTAGATAATGCAAAAGTAAATTTAATTTCGGCTGAAAGTAATTTAAGGATTTCTAAGCTTCAGCTTGAAAATGTAATGAATAAAAAACTAGGAAATAATTTTACGCTTCAGGATAACCTGGAAGTAAGCAAAGATACAATTGATGAAGCATCAGCAATAAGAACAGCTTTGCTAAGCAGACCTGAATTAATTGCCGGTAAGTATAAAGTTGAAGCGAGTAAATCTCAGCTAACTTCCGCATGGACGGCTAATTTGCCATCTATAAATGTTGCAGGAAGCTATAACTGGAAAAATTATCTTCTCGACACAAGATTTCCTGACTCATGGAACTTCGCTCTTACTCTTTCACTTCCGCTTTTCCAGGGTTTTGCACTTGATGCCGGGATAGATCAGGCGAAGGCGAACTTAAAAAATTCCGAAGCTCAAAATGATTTGACTATGCAGGCCGTTATATTGGATGTGCAGCAGCAGTATGCAAATTTCCAGGTAGCAAGAAGCCAGATATCCGCAACAAAATCATTGGTAGACCAGGCAGCACTAACATTAAAAACTGCTGAAGGAAGATATGCACAGGGTGTTGGTAGTCCGTTGGAAATTACCGATGCACAAGTAGGGTATTTTAATGCTCAGACCTTATACATTCAAGCCCTGTATAATTACCAGGTAGCATATGTGAGAATGCAGAGAGCAATGGGAATATTGAAGTGATCAACATAAAAATTAACTGACTAATTTAGAAAAAAGAAAATAAAATCCGTTACCCTCCAAAGATGAACTTGCCACATTACAATCTGATTAGACTACGGATATTTAAATAAGTCACCTTACACAAATACAACGTTTAGAGTGTTGGAATGCTTGCCTGATGTATGCGCAGTTTGAATTAAAGGAATAATCTTTTTTTATCCCAATACTCCGGTCAAAAGTTTTTGCAATTCCTTTGAGAAACCTTGTGTGTACTTGGTGTAACTCTGTGGTTCTTTATCGTTTCACAAAGTCTCTCAAAGTATTCACAAAGTAACACGAAGATTTTAAGCAGAAAGAATCCATTATTTTTTTTCGAAAAAATATTTCTTGACATTACTAGAACTAATTCTTAAGTTTTCCGAAAATAAAAGGGCGATCTTCTAAAATAAATTCTACAAATTCCTGGAAAATATAGAAGCATTTTATTTTGAAATAATATTATTGTCTTTCAGGTTATTATTTCAGGAAATTTTTAACGAACATATAATTTATTATACTAAAACAGCAGAACGCTACTTTTTTATTTAAAGATTAAAAGGAGAATAAATTGGGGCATAATCTTTTCTATATAAGGCCTTATACTAATACATATAAATCCTTAGCTTTTTTATCGTTTATTTATCTCTTTGCAAAAGAGACTCGAAAGGAGAGATAGTATAGCATATGAAAAAAACTTTTACGATTGACTTCATTTCGAAACAATTACTATCTGTACTAATAATATTTGTTATAATTCAAATCTTTTTTATACCTTTTTCATATTCTCAGGTAAAATTAGCACAAACCGGATTCGGATTTCTTGATGTTAGTACAGATGCAAGAGCAACCGGTATGGGAGAAGCCGTTACTACAATTGAAGGTGCCTCAACTTCGATGTTTTATAACCCGGCAGGTATTGCAGGAATTAGTACTATGGTTGAAGCCGGCTTAAACCAGATGAAATGGATTGCCGACATAAAGTATTATTCGGGCTCGCTTGCATATGCACCCTTTGACGGGAAGTACGGAGTAATTGGGCTCAGTTTTGTAAGAGTGGATTACGGCCAATTCAAATTTACTCAAGTTGCAAACAATGAGCAGGGCTTTATTGACATCCCCGGTTATCCTGAGCCTTATGCTTATGCAGTTGGGCTTGTTTACGGCAAGCAGCTTTCCGAAGCATTTTTAGTAGGCGGGAGAATAAAAATTGCAAATCAAAACCTGGGTAATAGTGAAGTTCCTGTCTATAATCAAGTGATTAAAGATTCGGTATTAACAACTGATACATCATATGCAATAAAGAGCTATTCTCAAAGTGTTCTCGCATTTGATTTCGGGACCGTGTACAAGACAGGGATTAAGAGTCTAACATTCGGCATGTCCATAAGTAATTTTTCCAGAGAGATTGCTTACGAACGCGAGAGTTTTCAATTGCCTTTAACATTTAGATTCGGAATCTCGATGGATGTTATGGATTTTTTCCCGGGCATGACTAATAGTAATTCTTTAGTTGTTTCCATAGATGCGGTTCACCCGCGTTCATATTCCGAATTTCTAAATATCGGCGGCGAGTATAGCTTCATGAATACTTTTAAGGTTCGTGCCGGATATGTAACCAAACAGGACGATTACGGTCTGACTGTAGGGCTAGGTGTTACTAAATTTGGTTTTGCACTTGATTAT
The DNA here is from genome assembly GCA_046705105.1 of Ignavibacteriaceae bacterium. Lineage (GTDB taxonomy): Bacteria > Bacteroidota > Ignavibacteria > Ignavibacteriales > Ignavibacteriaceae > FEN-1297. Next base: position 2,779 of record JBJKQP010000262.1, read on the forward strand.
TCTTACACGCCTCATAAGATTTTTGACAGCATACAAAGGTTCTCACTTAGTTTTTCACTTTAAGAAGGTTATAACAGGAGAAATTAAGTTTTGCCATGTATTATACAATTAGGAGATTAAAAATGAAGTTTAAGCATATCATGATAGTGTTATTTGTTTTCGGCTTTTCCGTTTTTCTGTTTGCCGGAACTACGGGAAAAATTGCCGGAAAGGTAACGGATAAGCAAAACGGACAACCTATGCCGGGAGTTAATGTCCTTATTGAAGGTACTACTATGGGTGCGGCTTCCGGGGCAGACGGCTCGTTTGTAATTCTCAATATCCCGCCGGGCACGTACAATGTAAGGTTTAGTATGGTAGGGTATGAAAGTACTTTAATTGAAGGAGTAAGAGTTGAAATTGATCAGACAAGTATGGTAAATGTTCAATTAAGTACAACTGCTTTAGCTGTGGGTGAAGTTGTTGTTACAGCCCAACGCCCTATTGTTGTAAAGGATGTTTCCAGCAGTGTAATTAACATACAAACAAAAAATATTGAGACTCTTCCGGTTCAAACCGTATCTGAAGTACTGTATTTACAAGCCGGAATAGAACGGGGAAACAGCGGAATTCTTGTACGCGGCGGCGGCGCTAACCAAACAATTTATATGGTTGACGGTTTCAGACTTAATGATGAAAGATCAAATTATCCTTATTCTGCGGTAAGTCTTGCTTCCGCAAAAGATATACAAGTTCAAACAGGAGGGTTTAATGCCGAATATGGTAATGTGAGATCCGGTATTGTTAATATTATTACCAAAGATGGTGATCGGGATCGCTACAGTGCAACTATAAATGTTAATTATGGACCTCCGCAGCAAAAACATTTCGGCATTTCTCCTTACGATCCGAATTCTTATTTTAACCGCCCTTTTACGGATCCTGCCGTATGCTGGACAGGTACTAAAAACGGAGCGTGGGATCTTCACACACAAGAAAGTTTTCCCGCATTCGAAGGTTGGAATGCTATTGCTCTTAAAACACTTCAGGATAGTGATCCTACCAATGATCTTACTCCGTTAGGTGCCAAAAGACTTTGGGAGTTTCAGCGGCGCCGCAGCGGTGATATAACCAAACCCGATTATACAATTGATGCCGGGTTCGGCGGGCCGGTTCCTTTTGTAAGCAAACAACTCGGCGGTCTCCGTTTTTATTTATCCTATTTCTCGGAGCGTGAAATGTTCGTTATTCCTCTTTCACGCGATGCTTATACCGACAGCCATGTTGAATTAAAATTCAATTCCAACATAACGCAGAATATGAAACTAACCGTGATGGGAATTTACGGCGAAGATAATTCCTTTTCTCCTTATGAATGGACAACAGCACCAACAGGGTATTTAGTAAGAAATCAGTCAGATATTGCAAACCTTTTAACAACAACAGACGGTATGAATGTTTTATATATGCCGGACAGATACAGCCCTAGTTCGGTATACCGTAATGTGTTCGGAATTACGCTTACACATGTTTTAAGCCCCACAACCTTTTATGATGTATCCATACAACGCAACGAAAACAGGTATAATACTTTTCAGGCTGCAGCCAGAGATACCTCAAAAATTTATCAGCCTGTTCCCGGTTATTTTGTGGATCAATCTCCTTACGGTTATTGGGGCTACAGCACCGGTTCCATCGACGGTGTAATGAGTATGGGCGGCTGGATGAATTTGGGGCGCGATCAAAGTGTAAACTCTACTACGTCTCTTCTTTTCAATATTACAAGCCAGTTTGATAAGTATAATCAGATTAAATCGGGGTTTCAATTTTATTACAATGACTATAATATAAATTCAGGCACATACAGTCCTTCAATGTCAACATGGACAAGAAACCTGCAGTATCATATTTTCCCTTACCGTTTGGGTTTATATGCGCAAGATAAACTGGAGTTCCAGGGATTTATTGCAAACCTTGGAGTAAGGCTTGACTACTCTAATCCGAATACGGATTATTATAATCTGGATCCGTACAATAGTCTTTATAGTGCCGGAGAGGGAAATCAAATAACTCAGGAAGCACCAAAGCAAAAGGCCAATACGGAATTTTATATAAGTCCGCGTTTAGGTATTTCTCACCCGATTACCGAAGATTCAAAGCTTTATTTTAATTACGGCCATTTTGTTTCATTGCCTTCTTCATCTTACATGTTCCTTATACAGCGTGAAGCAAACGGGCAGGTTGATTATATGGGCAACCCCAACATGCAGTATGAAAAAACAATTTCTTATGAGCTTGGTTATGAACAGAATATCTTTAACACTTTACTTCTCCATTTGGCCGCATATTATAAAGATGTATCAAACCAGCCTGGATGGATACTTTACCAGAGTATAAATACTTCGGTAAATTACCGGCGGGCAGCAAGTAATAATTATGCAGACATCCGCGGATTTGAATTGACCTTGTCCAAAGTAAGCGGTGGATGGATTAGAGGATTTATCAACTACACTTATGATGTTGTTACATCGGGATACTTCGATGTAACCCAGTACTTTCAGGATATAAATAAGCAGCGTTCTTATCTTCTCTTGAATCCACAACAGTCCAGGCCTGTACCACAGCCATACGCCAGAGCTAATATTGAATTCGTTTCTCCCGATGATTTCGGACCTGAAATATTAGGTGCAAAACCATTAAGCGGGTTAAGCTTAAGCATTCTTGCAAATTGGCAATCAGGTGAACATGCAACGTATAATCCAAATAATATTCCGGGAGTTTTAAATAACGTTCAGTGGGTAGATTATTTTAACGTTGATATGAGGATAGCAAAAGATTTTAGAGGGATAGCAAATCTTACCGGAGTTAATTTCCAAATTTATCTGGATGTTACAAATGTGTTCAACTTTAAATATCTGGATATGGCGGGTTTTGTTGATTCATATGATTACCAAGACTATTTGGCTTCTCTTCATTTCCCGTGGCAAACAGAAAATCAAAATGGGAATGATAGGATTGGTGATTATAGACCTTGGAATGTTGCTTATGATCCTATGCAGCCGAATCCGAATAATGATCCTGCAATTACTGCTGCTAATAACAGAAGAAAGGAAACCAAATCTTACATAAATATGCCTAACGATTTTTCAATGGCGTTTCTAAATCCTCGTCATGTAAGCTTAGGCATTAGGGTTAATTTCTGATATTATTTAAAGGTAAAACAATGATGATTCTCAAAAATAAATACTTACTTATTTTAACAACCGCAGTTTGTATGTTTTCTTTTTCACTTCAATTATCTGCACAGGTATCGGAAACACAAACAAGGTACATTCGCATAGGTTCGCTTCAAAGCAAGTTTACTGCAATAGGTTCCGAGCGCGCATGGAATAATGTTTATTACGAAGGACTTACCTGGCCTTCCGATTATCTTCTACAAGATAATGCCGTTATTGAACGGACCTGGATTGGCTGCCAGGATTTTAACGACTCCCAGGGCCAGCATTGGGATTATTATAATGATGCTATAAATGCTGCCTATGCAGGTGTTTCCGTCTTTCCGATGGTATTAAAAGAAACGGCTAAATTTGCTAGTCCTACTGTTTATGTAGATGGTGTTAATGTAAGTGCACCTTACATGAGTGATGTTGATGCTGTTAATCCGGATCAGGTTGCTGATAGAGTTGTTACAAACATAGTGAATACTTCGATGGGTATAACTATGACCAGGCGGGTTCTCGGCTTTAGTCAGCAATATCATGAAAACTATTTTATAATTGAATATACTTTTAAAAATACCGGCTACGTTAGTGCTGAAAACACAAAAGTTTTAAATGAACCTGTTAAAGGATTTCGTTTTGGTTTTCTAAATCGCTACAGTGTTTGCCGCGAAGGTGCAGATAAGATGGGGTACGACCAGGAATACGGAAAGCATAGCTGGGCTACAAAAAGAGGCGAGGACTATGCACAGCATGCCGGTGAGCTTTCAAGCCTTAAGGAGTCCAGCGGAATTCCTCAGTGGCTTCGTGCTGCATTTGAATGGACGGGGCAGAGAGATGAAAATACTTATGATAACATCGGTTCTCCCGATGTTATTAAAAATACGGGCCGCCTATGCTCACCTCAATTTGCAGGGATAGTAACACTGCATGTCGATAAATCTCCCGCAGACCGTTCGGATGATGCTAATCAGCCTGCTGTTCTTGGCTGGCATGCAGGAGATACCTACCCCGGGCTCGGGGATATGTCTCTCTCAACAGCACCGCAGCAGTCAGACCTTTACAAATTTTTAAGCGGTGTTCCCTATAAAGGCGCCGGAAGCGGAAACCCTGAAGAAAGAATGGATGAAGTTTACGGAAAGAAATTTACCGACCCGTGGAAAGTTCATGGCGATGGCGGAGGTACCGGTATATGGATATCCTATGGACCATGGGATATTATTCCCGGAGATAGTATAAATATTGTACTTGCCGTAGGAGTTAACGGTTTAGACCGTGATGCATGCTGGCAAATAGGAAAAAGATGGATGCAGGCTTATAAGAACCCAAGCGATAATGGTCCGTTCACACTGCCGGATGGTTCAACAACTACAGATAAAAACGTATTTAAGGATACATGGGTTTATACCGGTAAAGATTCCATAATGGAAACCTTCAGCAGAGCAGTACGAAATTATGAAAGTAATTTCGGAATACCAAAACCGCCTTTACCTCCGCCGTTATTTGATGTAAAATCCGGAGGAGACAGAATTATACTTACCTGGGATCGAAGCCTGTCGGAAACCGATCCTAACTTTGGCGGTTATATGATATTCAGAGCCGTGGGTACTCCCGATACAACATTCGATTTGATTGCAACTCTTTCACCCGGTACAACCCAATATCCTGATGTAGGTGCTCAGAGAGGTTTTTCTTATTATTACTATATTAGTTCTTTTAGCGATGGGAGTAAAAATACTACAGGTGTTACAAACCCAACAGGTAGACTTTTAAGCAGCAGGTTCTACACCAAAACAAATATTCCCGCTTATCTTAGAAGGCAGTCCGGTGAAAATCTTTCTGATATAAGAATTGTTCCCAACCCTTACAATATTAGATCTGCCCAGCTTCAGTTTCCCGGTGAACCTGATAAGATTATGTTCCTTAATATACCGGGCCATTGTACAATTAGGATTTATACCGAAAACGGAAATTTGATCAAAACCATCTATCATGAGGACGGCAGCGGAGACGAGACCTGGAATTCAAATACAACTTCCGGCCAGGTAGTTGTAAGCGGAGTTTATATTGTTCATTTTACTGTTACTCAAGACTATACCGATCCGCAGACTGGCGGGGTGAAATATCATAAAGGTGATTCTGCTTATGAGAAATGTATAATCATACGCTGATTAAGTACCTAAACGAAAGTATTGTTTTTACAGAAGAAAATAATTGTGGAGAGAGTATGAAACAAAATTTATTAAAATCATTAATACTAGCTGTTTGTACTGCATTAGTCTTACTTGTATTTTTTACAAGCTGTTCCAATGAGGTAACTCCGAGTCTTTATTCCGGTCCGGCTTCAAGCCCCACCGGTGCAACTCCGGAAATTGCTTCCGTTGATCCTCCCAATGAGGCACTTGCTGCAGTAACGACAATAACAATTAAAGGTAATAATTTTTCTTCGGATACTTCTGCAGTAAGAATTTATTTCGGCGGGCAGGTTGGAAAAGTTCTTACATCTTCTCAAACACAATTAACCGTATTATCTCCCAATGTATCCGGATCATTAAAAATAAAGATAAGTACAAAAACAGCCGAACTTTTTAGTAATGCCTATGATTATATGCTTGAACCCGCATCGTTGGATTATTACCCGGAAGCAAGCGACCAGGCTAATAAACCGATGGCTGTAATTTCCGATAATGCCGGGATCATCTATTCTTCCAATTCTGCTGTAGGAGTTATCAAAATTCCGCCCGATAGTGCTGCAACACTGTATTCAGTAAAAAGCGGAGAGACATTTTGGACAAGCATGCGGTTTGATAAAAACGGGATTCTATATGCTGCAAGAGGTTTGCAGGGTGTATTTTCTATTCCGGCAGGCGGGGGTGTTAAAAATTCGCCTTGGGTAATACTTTCTCCAACTTCTATAAAAATTTCTAAAATTGAATTTGATCCACTTGGAAATTTATGGGCAGCTGGCGGTAATTCTAATATCTATAGAATTAAACCAGACAAAAGCTATGATGCTTTCCCGTTCGATCATAATGTAACTGCGATGAGAATATTTATCGACGGAGGTACTACTTTTTTATTTGTTGTTGCTCAAGATAATTCTGCAGTTACTATTATGCGGGTTCCAATTGATGCAAACGGAAACCCGGGAACTCCCGAAACATATTTTGATTTATCCGGAAAGTACGGTGCTGATATAGTAGTTAATGATATAACATTCGCTGCAGACGGTGAAATGTTCCTTGCAACAAGTCTGCCTGCTTCACCAATTATTTATATTAATACTGATAAATCTACAGGTCCTTTGTATACAGGTATTTTATTGAATTCACCGGCTTTATCTCTAGCCTGGGGTTCTGGAAATTATTTATATTATGTTAGATCTCAAATTACCGATGATGCAGGTGCAATTTTGCTGCCGAATACTGTTGTAAGATTGAATGTGCTAAAACCCGGTGCGCCCTATTACGGGATGTAATATACATATTACAGGTAACCCATTCGTCTGAGAATTTTGCTTTGTGTAAATCCGAAGGCTTTTTATTTAAATACCTAGAAAAATAAGCCGGCTAAATTCAATACGCAATTTGCTCACGTACTTCGTAATGCTGAGAAAAGTCGTCGAATCTTTTTAATACTTTGCGGGCATTGGGAGGAACTACCGCAGTTTCATAATCCTCACCCGCAAATTTTTTTACCGCATCAATAGAATCAAACCACATTATTGTAATAAATTCAACTTCGTCTTTTCCGGATCCTTCGGATAAACTCCTGCGGAATAATTGAATTCCTTTATAGCCCGGTATTTTTTTTGAAGCAATGCCTTGAAAGATTTCTTCTCTTAAAAGATTTTCATAAACATCCGCATTTGCCGGTGTTGTGTAACCATGCCAGATTCTTCCAATCATATAATTCGCCTTTCTTATTTTTTTTATAATTTTAATATAATTTTTTTTACAAGCTAAATCCAAATTCTCTAACATAAGTCGATTCAAAATACCATTCTGCTGAAACAGTTCGCTTAGAACCAAAGATGCCTAATCCTCCTTTTATATTACTGAAAGTAGATTCATCAAGCTTAATTGAATATGGATCTAAAGAACCGTGTGTGCTTTCATAATATTTTGCAAGATTAGGATCCATTTCAATCAACCGGAACATTATACTGCCGACACTGCTTTTGTCAATATCTTCTTTAGTCAGTTCTGTCATAGCAGAATCAATTGCAGAATAATCAAATGAAGCACTCCCGCTCGTAGTATAAGTAGGATAATCGGGTTGATAATGTCCGTCACTTTTAATATAGGTATATGGTACTTCTTTATAATATCTTTGAACTTTTCCGAAATCATCCGCTTTATTGTATGGTATTACTAATTCCGGAATGAACAAACGGTTATCTATATTTCCCCAGGTGATAGTAAACGCCTCACCGGATAAGAATCTGTTTATTCTAGTCGTAAAATATTTTTTGAAAGTGTATGAAAATCTTAATTGTACTGCTTCTAATAATTGTGTTTCTGCAGTAAGTACGGTTCCATCCGGCATCTTTGCTGTAATAGATACATTATAACCGGGATATATTCTTTGAAGAACTGTATCATAGTATATTTGGCATGTTCCGTATTTTGTAATAACCGACTTATTTGTATCCTGATGCAATTTATAAAGAATATCTCTATAGGTAAAATAAATTTCGGCATTGATAACAGTGGGGTCAATGTTGTTTGCAGAAGGATTAAATCCGTTAACATCAT
>JBJKQP010000263.1:0-4572 GCA_046705105.1 Ignavibacteriaceae bacterium
TTGCTTCTTCTTCTTTTCGTAATCTTAATTTACATATCTTCTCTTTGATTTGTAAAAACATTTTTTATAACTCTTTCAGGGTATTTATCTCTGTCTATATCCCTAAGAACTTGTTGGAGCTCATTTAGTCTATATGAACTGTATTTTTTTATTATTGGATCTTCCATATGTATTTTAATTTTTCTTAATTATTTTTCAGCCTAACGGATTACCAATAACCCGCCGCCCAGAACAAACGGCTTAGTTAATAACGTAATGCCGAAGATTATGCAGACGGTGCGTAAATTTTCTCGTACGCACCGGATGCAAATTTGATTATTAAAAAGTTAACTTAGAACAACAATACTAAAACGTAACTGCCAACTCAAAAATTTCAAATCAGCCGAGTGCGAGTATGCGGTCGGGTTGATTGGATTGTTAGGCTTTTTTTAATACCAACTTTATCTTCATGATTTAGTTTTCGACTTTAATTTTATTATTCTTAATTTTCTTTTTTAGAAACCATTTCAACATAATTTTTATTGATTTATTCATTTACTCTGATAAATGTCCCGCTTTGTTTCAGCTTGTAATTCCACAAAAATGAATTCATTCTGATTGAGAAAGAACCATCATCATTTGTTTTTGGCGCTATAAAAATATTTAGACTGTCATTATTAATTGAATAAATGAATTTTTCCATTAAAGGTACATCATTAGAAACAAATAATTTAAGAGTATCATCAATTATGGAATACACCCCACTATGAATAATTGTTTGAGAAGAATACTTTTTCTCAGGGAAAATATTTCTCGGATTGTCTATTATTAGTGAAAATGAATTTTTATTGAATTCAAGCAGTGATAATAGTGTATCACGAGTTTCGTATTCAGGAATCTGAATTTCTGGTATATAAATGAAATTACAACTCCATTTCCCCTCTAAATTATTTAAATGGTTTGGCTCGGTTACATTATTTTTATTGCATCCATATAGCAAAGCAATAAGAAAAATAAATAGAATAATTTTAATTTTATTTCTCATACTGATATCTCCCTCTTTTTATTTATCAGCCTAACGGATTACCAATAACCCGCCGCCCAAAACAGACGGCTAAGTTAAAAACGTAAAGCCGAAGATTAAGCAGACGGTGCGTATTTTGCGTCAGCACGCACCGGATGCAAATTTGATTAATAGAAAGTTAACTTAGAACTACAAAGTCTAAACGAAACAACCAACCCAAAAATCTCAAATTCGCCGAGTGCGAGTATGCGGTCGGGTTGATTGGATGGTTATACGTTCTCTCTTTTACTTTAAATCGTTAATTAATTTTTGAATCTTTTCTTTTAATTCTGGTAAGTCTTCTTTTGCGGTTTTCCAAACAACTTTGGTATTTATTCCGAAATAATCATGTATCAAAATATCTCTCATTCCACTTATTTCTCTCCATTGAATTTCTTCGGATTGCGCTCTAATTTCATTTGGTATTTTCTTACTTGCTTCCCCAATTATTTCTATTGCACGGACTAATGCATATTGCGTCTTTTCATCTTTTTCAAATTCTTCATAAGTCATGTCTTTTATGAAAGATAATCCTTTTTCAATTGATTCATTAATATCAATTAAATATTCAGTAAAATCTCTTTTCTTTTTCATACCGGAATTGATTCTCTTAATATATTCTTACTTAATCTTGGCTTTAAGGAATCTTTCATTACCAAATCAACATTTATTCGTAGTTGGTCGGAGAGATAATTTTTTAACTCAATGAATTTTATTAGACTTGGGACATTTGAAAAAGATACAAGCAAATCTAAATCGCTTTCGATTTCTTGCTCGTTCCTTACATATGAACCAAATATTTCAATTGAGTTAACTTTATACTTTTCTTCTATAAAAGGAAGAAGCCTTTTTAATTTTGATAATATGTTATCTAATTCATTTTTCATATTTAAAAGATGACACTTTTTATTCAATTATTCAACCACAATTGTTTCCTTTGATTGATTCAATATTTATTTACGTATAACGGATTACCAATAACCCGGCCGCCCCGAAACAACTATGCCGCTTAATAAAACAAAGCCAAATGTTTTAGCAGACGGTGCGTATCTTGCTTTGCACGCACCGGCTGCAACAATACCGCTTAGCAAGACTTCGTGAAACTGAATAACAAAACGGAACGACTACTTTTTAAATATTAAAAATGCCACATGCGATTAGGCGGTCGGGTTGATGCGCTGGTTGAACTAAGCCGCAAAGCGGCGGTATCATTTTCCCTATCCACTTGATTTTCAGCATCTCAAAAAACAATATAGTATACCCCAACTAAATAATTTATTCCCAACTAAATAATTAGCGAGGTATACTATGAACCGACTAATTCCAAGAATGAACGAAAATATGCAACTTTTCGGGTTTTCTCAACGTACCCAAGAAACTTATTCTTACCATGTACAAAAACTAATGGAGTATTTTAATAAACCCCCGGACGATATATCAGATGATGAACTCCGCGAGTATTTCCTTTACCTTCAGAACACTAAGAAGTATTCACGCGCTACAATAACCATTGCCTTATGCGGAGTAAAATTCTTCTATGAAAAAACCCTTAATAAAAAGTTTGAAGTATTCAATATTGTACGGCCCAAACGAGGTGGCAAACTTCCGGTTGTTCTATGCAGAGAAGAAGTAAGGGCAATCCTAAAAAACATTCACGTTCTTAGGCACCGGGCTTGCCTAACCCTTATTTACTCTTGCGGCCTTCGCCTTAATGAAGGCGTCGGCTTAAAGGTAAATCAAATTGACAGCAAAAGAATGTTAATCCATATCTGTCAGGCTAAGGGTAACCACGATCGATATGTACCGCTTCCTCAGGCAACACTGCAACTTCTTAGGCTTCATTACAAATCGCACAGAAATCCCGTCTATGTTTTCCCGGCTCCCGGTAGAGGAGAAAACAGCGAGCATATCTCAACAAAACCTCTGCCGGACAGCAGCATTCAGACTGTCTTTAAGAAATCCCTCAGAGAAATGCATATCAATAAGGACGCTTCCGTTCATACTCTTCGACATTCCTATGCCACACATCTACTCGAAGACGGAACCGATATTAGAATCATTCAAGAGTTTCTCGGCCATAGGTCAATTCGCACTACCATGATCTATACTCAACTAACGCCTCTTATAAATAACAATACTTACAAGAAGATAAATCTATTGATGAACGATCTGCTTTAAGTTTTCTATGACTAAGCTCTCCGACATATTTAGAAGTTACGGACAATCCTATCTCACCAAATACTCCGCAAGTATTCTTCCGTCGCACAAGAAAGCCATTCGTGATATTTCCTTATGCAGAACTCCGGCAATGGGAGGCAGTATCTACATTTGTAAAACTTGCAATGAGTATCATTACAACTATCACTCTTGCGGTAACAGAAACTGTAATACTTGCCAAAATGATAAAGCCGAAGAATGGTTAGAGAAAAATATCAACCTTCTGCTTCCGGTCAGTTACTTTATGGTTACTTTTACTTTGCCGGAAGATTTACGACTTCAGGCAAGACGGAATCAAAAACTATTTTATAATCTTCTTTTCAAATGTTCGGCACAATGTATTGCAGAGTTTGCATCAAACCCGAAACATATCGGAGCAATACCAGGATACCTTGGCATTCTGCATACTTGGTCTAGAACTCTGGCCTACCATCCTCACATTCATTACATCGTTACCGGCGGCGGTTTGGCACGTGGAAAAGTTCTGTGGTGTAATTCCAAACATAAATTCCTATTTCCCGTAAAAGCTGTCTCGGCTGTCTTCAAGTCTAAATTCCGTGATGGGCTAAAAAAACTAAACCCGCAGATTTACAGTCAAATACCGCCGGATACTTGGACAAGAAAATGGGTGGTTAACTGTATACACGTTGGCAGCGGCTTGAGTGCAATGAAATATCTTGCACAGTATGTCTTCCGGGTAGCTATCAGTAACAGCCGCATAATAAAACTTGAAGACGGTTTTGTCACCTTTAAATACCAAGTCTCAAAAACAAAGCAATGGAAAGTTATCAGGTTAATTACCGAAGAATTTATGAGACGATTTCTACAGCATGTCTTGCCGCGGAGTTTTGTTAAGGTTCGTTACTACGGCTTGTTTGCAACAACTAACAGAATTCTTCTTAAATCTGCAAAAGAACTATTTGGGTGCACTATGATAAAAAAGAAAACAAAGAAATCAATAAAAACTAAATCTAAAATAATTTACTGCCCTAAGTGCGGAACGCAAATGAAAATGGTTTTTGCCGTACCACGTGGACTCCTATTCAACAAAGCCCCGCCTTTCGATAATTATTTCTTTATCTCAGTTCCGAATTCCGGCTTTTACAAAGAACAACACTCAGCCATAAAATAATTTTTACGGCTTACGAATAACTATTATCTATTATGAATAAATATATCTACGCTCATAATTTTATTATTTCTCTGATCATGAAATATAAAAAAGACCTTATAATATTCTTCTTTTTCTTATCATTTTTCTAACCGGCTATTCAATCCGGCAATTATATTTTCTATTGAAAATACAGGTATCC
>JBJKQP010000264.1:0-2706 GCA_046705105.1 Ignavibacteriaceae bacterium
CGATTCATTAGTTAATATAACCGGTGAAGCTACGGCTTTTGTTTTACCGGATAGTACTCGCCGCTGGATGCAGCCGTACAATATCTCCTATGAGGATTTTTACTATTATAACAAAACGGGAATAAGCAAAAAAAAGAAACAGCAGTGGGGATTGCCTGCATTATTTAAAGTTAATAACGAACCGGTCTGGGCATTGATTGCCGAAGCGGATATTACGGGAAGTAATTGTGCAGTTAGATTATCCAACCTGGGACATTATAATAAATATGACGTAATGTATCCTCCGCCGAGAAAGGATTTTCAGCAGACAGGTGTCATTTCTTCATTGCCGTGGCATTCGCAGTGGCATATATTGATAATAGGAAAATTATCCGATATAGTGGAATCGACTTTGATAACCGATGTCAGCGAACCGAATAAATTGAAAAACACAAAATGGATAAAACCCGGACCGGTTGCATGGATATATTGGGCTTATAACCACGGTTCAAAAGATTATCAAAGGGTTGTTCAGTATGTTAATTTAGCTGCTGAAATGCATTGGCCCTATGTGCTTATCGATTGGGAATGGGATCAAATGAGTAACGGAGGAAATATTATCGATGCAGCCAATTATGCAAAAAGCAAAGGGATAAAACCGCTCCTTTGGTATAACTCCGGCACTTCGTGGCTCGGTCCCACACCGAATGATCGTTTATTGACACACAAGAAGCGGGTGAAGGAATTTAAATGGCTAAATAAAATAGGAGTGTATGGAATTAAGGTAGATTTCTTTGCAGGCGACCAGCAGGATATGATGAAATATTATATCGATATACTCAAGGATGCCGCAAAATATCACCTGATGGTGAATTTTCATGGTGCAACTGTTCCAACAGGGTGGTCCCGGACATATCCGAATCTAATGACCATGGAAGCGGTATACGGCGCCGAATGGTACAACAATGCGCCGGTATTAACAAACAAAGCGGCAGTTCACAATACAACACTCCCGTTCACTCGAAATGTAATTGGTTCAATGGATTACACTCCAGTTACCTTTTCAAATTCACAACACCCGCATATTACTACTTACGGTCATGAATTGGCATTGTCGGTAGTTTTTGAATCCGGATTGCAGCACTTTGCCGACAGACCATCCGCATATGAATCTTTACCGGCCGAGCCGAAAGAGTTTTTGAAACACGTTCCGGTTGCTTGGGATGATACAAAATTAATCGACGGTTATCCCGGAAAGAAAGTTGTTATAGCCCGTAAGAAAGGGAATCAATGGTATATTGGCGGATTAAACGGAGAAGATAAAAATAAAACATTAGTAGTTAGTTTCGATTTCCTCGGTGACGGATATTATAATTTAAAACTTATAAAAGACGGAAAGAATGCTAAATCTTTTTCATATGAATCGGTGAAAGTAAGGGAAGGAGATACAATAAAAGTTGATTGTCTTCCGAGAGGCGGTTTTGAAGGAATTCTTAATATGCAATATAAATAATGATTGCTTAATTTGTACATGCTGAATAAATACTGCCGATAAAAATTATTGAGAAACAAGTTAATGCCTCTACGCTATTGTATTATATTTTCACGGAAAGGAATTTTGTGAGTTTGTAATTTTTCTAAAAGTATAGTTGTGCATAACGAAAAAGGATCTTTGCCCGGAGTGTTTAATTGATATAGTTGATGTTGACCCGATAACTAAAAACTAGGAACTGGTATTGTGACTTCGATTTGATTAGATAAAACTATTTAGTGTTAAGGGAAGGAACAATTTATAGATTTTAAATTAGCCTGTTAATTACGTTAATGAAATAAATTTAGCCACATAACATAGGATAATAATAATGAAAAGAATATCCATCTTCATGTTTTGCCTTGCAATGATTGTTAATACTGCATACAGTCAGTACGTCGGTCAGTTTTCAGCCGATCAAAAAATAAAACCGCAGATACAAGTTAAAGCGTACAGCTTTGATCTAAGCGACGTAAGATTACTTGACAGCCGGTTTAAAGATAACATGGAGCGAGACGGCAATTGGCTGCTAAGCATCGATATTAATCGCTTGCTTCATAGCTGGAAGGTTAATGCCGGCATGGAGACACACGCCAAGCCTCTCGGCGGATGGGAAGGATTAGATGTGGAATTAAGAGGCCATACAACAGGACATGTCATGTCGGCTTTAGCAATGATGTATGCTTCCACCGGCAATGCAGCTTATAAAGAAAAAGGAGATTCGATAGTAACTGAGTTGGCAAAGATTCAGAAAGTACTGAACCAGGGAGGTTATCTAAGTGCATTTCCTCAGAATTTAATAAACCGCGTAATTAAAGGTAAGCCCGTTTGGGCGCCCTGGTACACCATCCATAAAATAATGGCAGGACTTATAGACATGTACCAGTACGCCGGCACTAAACAAGCGCTGGACATCGTTGTTAAAATGGGCAATTGGGCTTATGACAAACTTAAGAATCTTACTCCCGAACAATTAGCTGTTATGATGAAGAATGAATTCGGAGGCATGAATGAAGCGTCTTATAATTTGTACGGAATTACAGGGAATGTAAAATTCAAGAAGTTAGCAGAATTCTTTTATGACCATAAAGTGCTGGATCCCTTACTTCATAAGGAAGATAAATTAGCCGGGCTTCATGCTAATACTCAAATACCCAAAATTATAGGTGAAGCAAGAGGATACGAACTGACCGGTG
>JBJKQP010000265.1:0-9430 GCA_046705105.1 Ignavibacteriaceae bacterium
TGGAATTTGCCGCGACCGTAAAAACATGTCGTAATTCCAGGGTATAAGGTTTATAATTTAGTTTTAATTTGTTCGACATTTTTTCCCTTATTCATAAAGATTACTTAAAAATAGTAGTTACATAAAATTTTACTTTCCCAACCCTTCATCCCCTTTCCTTACTAAGGAGAGGGGGCTTGGGGGTGAGGTTAAAGATATAAATTTCTGTTAAATAAAATTGAATTAATAGCTGAATTTACTCAAAATGTATAAGAACAAGAGATGGCATCTTTTATAGAAAGAATAAATATTTATTGTTAGAAAGAAAAAAATTTTTTATCGATTTCTTGTTAAAAAGAAAAGATGCCATCTCTC
This sequence comes from Ignavibacteriaceae bacterium, assembly GCA_046705105.1. Classification (GTDB taxonomy): domain Bacteria; phylum Bacteroidota; class Ignavibacteria; order Ignavibacteriales; family Ignavibacteriaceae; genus FEN-1297. Next base: position 355 of record JBJKQP010000265.1, read on the forward strand.
ATTATCTGTTTAAAACAAAGTTGAATTAATAATTAACATCTTTTAAAGGAATAACACCGTTTTTACCGACGGATGTAATAATTCTTTTTGCACGGACAAATTGATGCAGTCTATATGCACTGAAATTTTTCTTTGATTTATTAAAGCTGCTTATTTTAACTTGACCTGCTTCATGTATAAATTCATCATTGCCTATATATATTCCCACATGTGTTATTTTCTCTTTAGAAGTAGCTGTAGCTTTTTTACCGAAGAATAAAAGGTCTCCGGGTTTTAAATTGCCGAATCCGTTTTTTGTATTAACAGGGATTCCCACATTTACTTGCTGCGAAGCATCCCGCGGCAAATATATTCCATTTAAAAAGAATACCGTACGAGTAAAGCCGCTGCAGTCAAGCATTTTTGCGGAAGTTCCGCCCCACAAATAAGGCGTACCGAGAAATCTTTTAGCTGTATTAATAATATTTTCAGCTGTCAGCTTCCTGGAATCTAACCAGGTATTGAAATCTTCACAATCTTTTGCTTCTACGTAACCGGTTCTTTTATCCGGGTATTCTACTTTAACAAAATTTCCCTCTTTTCCAATCTCTTTTAAAATATCACCAACAACAAGGTCGGATACAGGAAGAGAACCTGTACTGCTCTTTGAATAAGAAAATCCATACTCTTTAGTAAAAATTATTTTCTTAGATGAGTTCCATTCATTTAGTTGTTGTTCATCTACCGCTACAAAACCGCTGGGCTCGGTCCAGGCAATATATTTATCCGGTGTTTGTACAAGGTACCAACCTCTGTGCCTTTTTAATATCTTAATGCTGCAACCAAGCAAAGCCTGTGTTGAAAGTTCGGCTTGCTGCTTTGGATGGGTTCTTAATGTAGCAACGGAAATATCTATTAGACCGAATATTTTATTTCCGAGTTTACTATCAGGAAGAATATTTATATCGTCTTTCACCTTAATATCTGCTTTGTTTAATAAAGATATCAAGTCGTTTTTTGCTTCCTTTACATTGGTTTCCCCTCTTAACAACTCCTGATTATTTTCCGACTCTAATTTTACGTCAAATAAAGCGGTCCTTTTATCCGGAGCGTACTTTTCTTTAACCAGATTAACCAAAGTTTGAATTTTTTCCATATTATTATTTTGTTGTGAATAAATCGGTAATGCACAAAACAGCATGAGTATTGTTAGGATATATTTCATAGATTTCCTCAAATATCAGTAATTATTTTTTCTAAACGCTAAAATAAAGATTTTTCATCTTAATTAATACAAATGGGAAATAAATATCTCATTATAAGTATCAAAATATATTTGCACTTAATTAAGACAATGAATATCGAATAGATTTTAAAACGTAATTTAACATGAAAGCATTCAAATATTATAATTTTAAATGTTAAATAATTATTTGAAATTACTTAAATGTTTGAATTGTTCAAGGTTCTTATACAACTTATTTTTTTATAAGTTGTTTTTCGGGCAGTTTCCGTAAGTAAATATTTTGCGTGTATTCCGTTAATATATTTTTCGTATCGTTAAAAGACTGCATCATTTTAAATTTATCCGAAGCAGTTAGGAAATTATATAAAGTATCTTCCGGCTGAATTTGAGACGGCAAAATTATGTATTCCCTTCCCCTTCCGGTTATTCCCTTAAAAACCCACGTCGGAAGATAGGTTACTTTTGAAATGTAAAGAGAATCGGTTGTAAAATTTTTTGTAATCTTTAATGTTAATATTACGCCGCAGTCGGAATAGCGCCATCGCTGGTTGGAAATAAAATTTCCCAATGAATACACTACAAAACCGGAATCCATTCTACTGTTTATTGTTTTATAGAACATTGAAGGCTCAATAACATGAGGATGACTACCAATAATAATATCTGCACCATAGCTTATCGTCTTCTTTACAATTTCTTTTTGAAATAAAGTAGGCTGCCTCTGATATTCGATTCCGAAATGAAAATAAACAAGGACAATATCAACTCCTTTTTGTTTTACCTTTTGGATATCATGCTTTATTAAAGTAGTATCTATAATATTTATTAAATACGGCTTGCCGCTGGGAATTGGATTTCCGTTGGTACCGTAGGAGTAGGCAAGGAACGCAACTTTTATTCCATTAATATTATATATCCTTGTCGAGTCTCTATCTCTTTCGGAAGTAAAAGTGCCCGTATAGTTTAGTCCGTACTTTTTTAATTCCGCAATAGTATGAATTATACCTTTTTCTCCCCGGTCCAGTGCATGGTTATTTGAAGTAGTAACCAGGTTAAAGCCTGCATATTTTAATGCTTCGATAAAAGCACTAGGTGTATTAAAAAGCGGGTATCCCGAATAATGTGCGGATTTTCCAGCCGTTACAGTTTCCAGGTTTCCGAATGTAAAATCGGCACTTTTAAGATAAGGTTTAATAAATCTGAAGAAGGGATTAAAGTTAAAACTGTCCGCATTTACTCTTGCATAATCATATTCTGTGGAATGACACATTAAATCGCCGACGGCAGAAATAGAAATAGTTACAATCGAGTCCTTTTTTCCGGGTACTGTTAATTTTTCAGTATTAATTTTAAACGTACTTGTATTCAGAAAAAATATGAAGAGTAAAAGGATAGATAAAATTATGGATTTAAGCATGATTATAAGCAAGGCTGAATTAAAAAAATTAATTCAGCCTTAAACTCCAATGTAACAATTATTGGGTAGCTTTGTTAGCCTTTCTCTGAGCTTTAACTTCCTGGATATCTTTACGAACATCCTGTGCTTGTTTACGTAGTTCGCTTAAACCTTTGCGTAAACGTGTGCCCGCAGCAGCCTGTCCCTTTATATAAAACTTTTCAAAATCTGTTTCCAGATTTTTAACCGACTGCACCAAGCTTTCGAATTTTTCCATTTATACCTCCTAAGAAAGATTAATAATAAAGTTAATTAGTGTTCTCGAAAATTATTTCAGCAATATCTTTTACTTCAACAGCATCGGATTTATCAAAATGCTTAACCCCGTCCGTAAGCATAGTCATACAAAACGGACATGCAGATGCAACAGTATCTGCTTTTGTTTCCAAAGCTTCTTTAGTTCGTTCTAAATTAATCTTACCTCCTTCCTCATCTTCCAGAAACATTCTTCCCCCGCCGGCACCACAGCAAAAACCTCTTGTTTTAATTCTTTTCATTTCCACAAAATCCAAACCGTTAACCTGCTTTAACGATTCTCTAGGCGAATTGAAAATGCGGTTGTATCTACCTAGATAACACGAATCATGGTATGTAACAGTTTTTCCCGCCGAATCTGTTTTTAATTTAATTTTACCTTCACTTAACATTTGGTGGATTAGCTGGGTATGATGCATTACTTCAAAATTTCCTCCGAATTGTTTATACTCATTACTTAAAGAATGAAAGCAATGAGGACATGCCGTTACAATTTTCTTAACTCCGTATTTGTTAAGGGTTTCTACATTTTCAGTAATAAGCATCTGGGATAAATATTCGTTACCGAGCCTTCTGGCAGTATCTCCGTTGCATTTTTCCTCGGTACCCAAAATTCTAAAATTAATATTTGCTTTCTGCATGAGTGATGCAAACGCCTTTGTAACCTTTTTATAACGGCTGTCAAAGGAACCGGCACATCCGACCCAGAATAAAATTTCACAATCTGGATCTTCAGCCATAGTTTTAATATTCATACCCTCTGCCCACTCTGCCCTATCTGCCTGATTAAATGCCCACGGAGTGAAATTTGTTTCCAGGCTTTTAAAAACACTATTTAAATTTGAGGGGAATTGCGATTCAGTGAGAACCAGATTCCTCCGCAAATCAACAATAGAATCAACATGTTCAATCATAACAGGACATTCTTGTACGCATGCCATGCATGTTGTACACTGCCATAGCTCTTTATCGCTTATATAATCGTGTACAAGAGTTTTATCGAACTGCTCACCTTCATTAATTCCTGCTACAATTAAATGCGCTTTATCTTTTGTCCTTTTTCTAATATCTACAATTATTTTTCTGGGTGATAATGATTTTCCAACAGTTGCAGCAGGACAAACGGAAGTACATCTCCCGCATTCAGTACAAGTATAACCATCTAAAATTTGTTTCCATGATAATTGTTCTATATCAGCAGCACCGTAAACTTCTATGCTTTCGTCTTCCAGATTTATAGGTTTTAAAGTATTTCTTACAGGCTCCAGATTGGCAAAATAAGTATTTGGAATTGAAGTGAGCACATGAAGATGTTTGGAATAAGGTAAAAAATTTAAGAAGCTTAATACAACAACTACATGCATCCACCAGAAAAATTCATAAAATGTATGAGCATTAGAAGCACCGCTTCCGTAAAATAACGGGCTTAATAAAGCAGAAATGGGACGCACTTCATATTTACTTAAATGAAATCCGTTATACGCAATTGAGGAAATATTTTCGCCGAACATTGCCACACAAACCAGCAAGATTAATACAAGAATAACTGTAGCATCTATCTTGCCGTGTTTGTCAACTTCCAACCTGGGAACATGTATTATAAATCTTCTAATTAAAGCATAAAGTACGGAAAGAATTACCAGTACTGCAAAAATATCTTCTATAAATGTTATTATCGAGTATATAGGTCCTAAAAACGAAAGTGAAAAAGGAGGATAAAAACCTTGAATTAATGCTTCGACAACGGCAAATAAGAATAATACGAACCCCCAAAATATTAAGAAGTGTAAAGTACCGGCAACAGGATCCCGCAATAATTTGGACTGCCCGAAGGCTATTTTAAGCACTCTTTTAATTCTTTCCCCAACATGATCAAACCTATCGTCTTTCTTTTTAGCAACAAGCATACGCTTAATTAAGTTGCGGCTGCTCCAGGCAAAAAGCCCCATTGAAAAAAGAAAAAAGATTATAAAAATGATGTTTTTTAATTCCATTATTTACCAAGAGTACTTTATATGAAGGTAACTGGATTTAAGAATTATTTTGTTTGTTTATTACTTCTACCGGAAATACCGAAATAAATGGAAGCTGCAGCAAAAACTTTAACTACCATCCATACGGTAAATACGGCAGCACCCGAAATGAAAGCCTCCTTTAAATCCTTCAAGAAAAATATGCCGAGATATCCCGCTCCAACTAAAAGAATAATTGTGCTACCAAGAAACATTGATGCAATAACCGCAATATAGCTTTTATATTTTTCAACAAGATACCCTGTAACTAATGCTGCAACTGGAAATGCCAATAGATATCCGCCGGTCGGGCCAAGCAGTCTTGCAAATCCTATCGTCGGATCGGGTATTTGTGCAAATACAGGCAAACCGATACAGCCAAGCAGTAAATAAATTATCTGGCTGTAAGCTCCGTTCTTTGCACCTAAAAAGGCACCTGCAAGAATGACAATCATTGTTTGTAAAGTAAACGGAACAGGTTCAACAGGTATGGTTATTTGTGCAGCTATTGCTGTTAAAAAAGTAAAAGATAATACCCAGAATAACTTAGAAGATGATAGTATTGATACTATTTTAAACAACTTGCTTTTTTTAACGTTTTCTTTTGCAGACATATATTTCCTCAATACAAATTTGAGCCAAAAAATTATTTGGCTTGGTTTTTCGTTTTTCTAATTTGTTATTTTTCCGCCAATTGAACTTATTATTTTATATAATGTAAGAGGCTTAAAAATAATGTTTTTTAAACCGGATAGTTATCCTAAATCCGTTATTTAACCCGCTTGTTAGGATAAAATCTTTGCTTATCGATTCAAATATGCTTATTAAGATTAGAAAAGTCAAGAAAATTGATTGTTTTCAAAGAAAATTAGTTAAAATATTTTTAGATTAGTTTTTGACAAATTATTATTCAATCTTTGTTTTAACAAGCCAATTCGTTATTTTTTCAAATACGGAAAAATTAAAGGATGCGGATTCGGTATGAGGTATTTATTGGTTATCCCTTCGATAGATATTAGACATGGAAAAACCGTAAGAATAGTGCAGGGCATTCCGGAATTAAACTGCAAAGAATACGGCAGTGATCCCGTTGATATGGCAAGAATATGGAGAGCTGAAAATGCCAAACTTTTACATGTAGTAGACTTTGACGCAGCCGTAGAACACAGCCATAAAAATCTTCCCATTATAAAAAAGATTTGCGAATCTGTTATTATTCCCGTGCAATACGCCGGCGGAATCAGAACAATGAAAGATTTGGATTTGATTTTGGATTTGGGAGTTAGAAGAATAGTTATCAGTACCATGGCAATTGAAAAACCTGACCTTTTTAAAAAAATATTTGAAAAATACGGACCCGCAAAAATTTCTGTTGCATTGGATATAATTGAGGATGAAGTAATAATTAAAGGAAGAAAAATTAAATCTGGAATTAATTATAAAGACTTTGCCAAAAATATGGCGGACATTGGAGTTGAGCGGTTTGTTGTTACCGATGTTATGCGAAACGGAATTCTTGGCGGACCTAATTTACAATATTCAAAAGACGTTGTTGAAATTACAAAAGGTAAAGTTACCTTATCCGGAGGGATTAGAAATAAAGATGAATTAATGGATGTACAAAATTTAATGCCGCTCGGCATCGATTCCGTTATAGTAGGCCGGGCTTTATACGAAAACAGGTTTCCCTGCCAAAAGCTTTGGAGGGTGGCAGAACTAGGAATTTTTCAATAGAGGAAAAAATGGATGAACAAAAAGAAAAAGTAATACACAGCAGCTTTTGGTCGAACTTTTTTAACTCACCGGCTGAGAAAATTGATTTGCAAAAATCAATTTCATTAATTCCTATTTTTAATTCGTTATCAAAAAAGGATATTTCTCAGTTAATTAATTTTATTCACAATAGGAACTATCTTGCGGGTGAATATATTTTTTACCAGGGAGACCCCGGCATAGGGTTATATATTATTCGCGATGGGGAAGTTATTGTTAGAAGAATGATTGCAGTTAACGAGACGGCATCTCTTGCAACTTTTTCAAAAGGAGATTTTTTCGGCGAGCTCGCTCTTGTTGACGGAGAGAAAAGATCTGCTTCCGCAATTGCTAAAACAGATACTAGGCTTGCAGTAATTTTTAAACCGGATTTAGATGAATTCATTGAGACATTTCCCAAAAAAGGAATAAAGATTCTACACGGTATTTCGGTAATTATTGCCGAGAGACTAAGAAGAATAAATGAAGAGCATATAACATTACAAGGAAAATTAAAAATTAATCCGGAGGAAGATTATGGAACTTGAAATAAATAAAATACTCGTTCCTATTGATTTTTCTGACTATTCAAAAAGTGCATTAAAATATGCGGTAAATTTTATAAAACAGTTCAATGCGGAATTAATTTTAATATACGTTGTAGAACCGGTTATTTATCCGCCGGATTTCAGCATGGGTCAAATTGCAATTCCTTCCGTAGATCTGGAAATGGACAAGCGCGCAGTTGAGGAATTAAATAAACTTGCCAGAAAAGAAATTCCCGGCGAGATAAAAGTCAAATCTCTTGTTAAAACCGGAAAACCGTTTATAGAAATTATAGAAACTGCGGCGGAAGAAGATATTGATTTAATAATAATCGCTACTCACGGTCATACCGGTGTTGAGCATATTTTATTCGGGAGTACTGCCGAGAAAGTAGTAAGGAAAGCGCCTTGCCCGGTACTTACGCTTAGAGAACCGTTAAAAGGATACAACTTTAAAGATGAAATAAAAAAAGAAAACTCTGCTGCTAAGACATAGCTTAATTTACATTGGAATATGACAAGACATAATTGGATAAAAAAATTACTTAGGAACTAATTACTTCTATACATAAAAAGATTGTTTTTAAAACAAACTTTTTGAAATTCTTAATTCATTAAATATAGAATCCCAAATATTATATTTCGTAATTCGGAATAATGCTAATATTTGTTCGTCACCTCGGGTTACGTCCCGATATTCCATAATAACATGAATTATTTTAAAACTATCATCTTATTAGCCTTAGTAAATTTATCCTTAACTTCCAACCTGTAAATATAAACGCCGCTAGATAATTCATTTGCATTGAATGCAACATTATGATAACCGGCATTAAGCTTGCCGTTTATTAGCTCGCAAACTTTTTCTCCCAAGATATTATAAACTATTAATTTAACATAACCATCTTCTTTTAAGCCGAACTCGATCTTTGTTACGGGATTAAAGGGATTCGGATAATTCTGTTTCAAAAAATATTTATCCGGCAAATTGATTGTAAAATTAACAGTCAATTCTTTACTATATTTATAATCACCGTTATTATCAATCTGCTTCAGTCTGTATTTATATATTCCGCTTCTTTGGATTGTATTATCGGCAAAAGAATAATGACGAGGTGAATTTCTGTTACCGCTTCCTTTTACAAATCCAATCTTCGTCCAATCGTCTCCCCCACCCTTAGCAGAGGAGGAAATAATATGGATCCGCTGAATTTCAAAACCATAATTATTTAATTCGCTTTCTGTCTTCCAGTTAAGAATAACTTTTTGATTTTGAGTTTCATATTCAAATGATGATAATTCAACCGGCAAAGCAGACGGTTCTTTTCCGAACATCAAAGCTAGAGGCGAGCCGAACAAAGGGCCGCCGTCACCATTGTTATGATAACTTAAGCCCTCGCTTCCGTCAAGGTTTTCTATACCCACAAGGGCATTTCCGTCAATGGATTCGGGGGCAGGAACAATGCTTTCGGAATCGTTAAATTGAATTTTAATATTTCCGTTTGAATACAGAATAATTTGAAATGTTATATAATCCGTATCGGAGCCTTTATCGTAAACATGCCGGTATGTAACTATAAATTCCGAACCTGTACTATAATAATAAATATGCGAATCGGTTTTACTGCAATCCAAATCCATTGCGCAACCGGCTAAAAAATTAGTAGGATTAATTGATGAGGGCACAAAAGGATACTCGGCATAATCTGAAGATCCGTTTGCGAACGTCAAATATCCGTTTGAGCCGATAAAAACATGATCATAGTTTTGTTCGAAGAACGGGAAAGTCATTCCCATATCCGCTACTTGAAAATATCCGTCGTCTGCATCG
>JBJKQP010000266.1:0-42862 GCA_046705105.1 Ignavibacteriaceae bacterium
AAAAAATCTTTTGATCTTTGATGTGTTCTGCCATCTTATAAGATGAGAAAAGAACGGATTATCCGGCTGATCGATTCCTAATTTAAAAAATGCTCTTAAGGTGGCTTTGCTTTTGGCATCTTTAAAAATATAAGGATATAATCTTTCAAGCAGCATCGGCCTCATATTGGATTGCGGATATTTAGACCAGAAAGCTCTGACCAAAGTTTCTCTAAAAATATTATATCCGCCGAAAACTTCATCAGAGCCTTCGCCCGTTAAAACAACTCTAAAATCAGAATTACGCACAAGCTCCGATAAAATAAATAGAGGAACAGGTGAAAGCCTTAACAGCGGGATTTCGCAATGCCATAAGACTTCCGGTAAAAGTTCACCTATAATTTTATTATTAGCTAATACCGTACGGTGATCGACATGCAGATTCTTAACCATTTCATCCTGGAACTCGCCTTCATCATAAGCAGCTTCTTCAAAACGGATTCCGAATGTCTGAAGTTTGTTATTGAAATTATTGTTTATTAAAGAAGTTATACCGGATGAATCCAAACCACCGCTTAAATAACTGCCTACCGGTACGTCAGCCCTTAACCTAATACCAACTGAATCCAAAAGTAGTTCTTTAGTCTGTTCTGCTATTTCGTCGGAACTGTAGTTTACCAGTTCGTCATTCAATGCAAAGTCAAAATCCCAATATCTTTGAACATTAATATTGCCGCCTTTAATCTTTAAATAAAATCCTGCTGGTAGCTCATGAATATTCTTGTAAAAAGTTTTACCGGGCAGTACAGTCCAGAAAGTGAAAATCTGGTTAAGCGATTCAAAATCAATTTCACGGTGTATTTCCGTGTTGGCAAAAATAGCTTTTATTTCAGACCCGAAATAGAATTTATTTTCGTAAGTGGTATAATACAAAGGTTTCTTGCCAACCCTGTCTCGTGCGATAAAAAGTTCTTTCTTTTCCGAATCCCAAACTGCAAACGCAAATTGACCGTTTAGCTTGTACAAACAATTTTCTTTTTCGTCTTCATACAAATGTAGAATAACTTCGGTATCCGAATTAGTATAAAAACGATGACCTTTTTCCAGCAGCTCTTTCTTTAATTCAATGTAATTATAAATCTCGCCGTTAAAAACAATCCATAAGGTTTTATTCTCGTTATGAATTGGCTGAGTGCCGCCTTGAAGGTCAATAATACTTAATCTTGTCTGCGCAATACCGATTGAATCATCAATAAATGCACCGGACTGGTTTGGGCCGCGATGCTTAAGGTATCCCGCCATTCTGGCAAGTATACCTGAATCAACCGATTTTGCTTCTCCAATGTTTAATATGCCGGTAATTCCGCACATATTTAGCTCGCCTTTGCAATTTCGGACTGCTTGCGAACTATAAATTCGTTTACTTTATTTATAGAAGAGAAATTTTCAGGAATTAGTTCTTCATCCTGAACAGTGATGTCAAAAGTTTCTTCAACAAAGCTGACAAGTTCTACTATACCGGTAGAATCAATAATTCCCTTCTCAAAAAAATCGGTGTCATTCTCTAGTGATTCCGCCTGACCGAAGAGAAAATTATCTACTATAAAAGTTTTTAATTTATCGATTATTTCCATCTTTTACTCCATTTATTTTTTTGTGTTTCTTTATCAATGAAATTTTAAGTATTGGCTGTTGTCTGCCCTTTAAAATTCTTTTATGAAATTGTATAAGGGAATTTACCTTCAAAACCCTTTACATATATGTGACCGTTCTCGGTCAATTTTTTCATTTTCTCCTTAAACTCTTTAGAAGGATATACTAAATCTTTATGATCGACAGCTTCTCTCTCATTTATTAAACTTTTATGATTCTCCAGGAACTCATCGAATTTTGCGTATACTCTGGCAGGTACCCCTGCAACACAGGAATTCGGCGGAATATTTTTATTAACTACAGAACCGGCAGCAACTAAAACATTCGGGCCAATTGTAACACCGGGTAAAATAATTGCATTCTGACCGATGTAAACATTATCTTTAATTTCAACTCTAGCAACGCGTGTATACCCGCCTGTAAACTTAAAAGTAGTAGCATCATGTGCAAGTATAAGTACATGATTGCTTAACGAGCAATTATCACCTATACTTATCAGGTAAGGATAGTTTTCGTCAATTGAAGCATTGGGCATAATGGTAACATTCTTACCTATTTTTAATCCGTTGGCAATATTCCGGTTCAGCTTCCGTTTATAATTTTTGTATTTTATTTTGGCAACCAGTTTCAATAATAATCTTTTTATAAAATTCATTTTTACTAACCAAAAAACCTTAAAAGTTTAAATTACTTTTATTTTATAATAGAACAATAAATTCAAATCTGTTCCGATGCTGCATAATTTGAATCAGGCTGCAATATTGCGCCTGATAAAAAATTAATTAAACCAGAAGCAACTAACTTCTGTCCTTCTCCGTTAAGATGTCCCCCGTCGGTTGTATAATCTTTAACAAGAAAGTAAATTTTATTACCGTTTAAATTTTCAAAGTTTCTTTTTCCGTCAGGGTAAGTAGATTCAATTTGTGCAAGATCAAAGATTTCATTTAAGGGATAACGGGAAATTAATAGTTTGTTGAATTTATTTCGTGCGCTGTTATCCGCTAAAGTATTATCCTTTTCCCCTTTAATTAGTCCTGCAATTTTCTTGTACAAAGATTTCTGAGATTTTAAAGGGACTGTAAAATGAATTATTCTTAAATCCTTGTGTTTTTCTTTTAAAGTCTCAATTGAATTAACATAATAATCGAAAACTGATTCAATGTCGGTTGTACTAATAATATCAGCGTAGCAAAATTTCATAATCGCGATATTCAAGTCGTTGGATGAAAGTTTGTCGACGGTCTTTATAAATTCATCAACTTTACTAACCGGGTTTCCGTTCTGACCTATGTGCGAATCTGCAAAATAGAAATTACCGTTAAAATTTAGATCTTTAACTTTATTTAAATTAAAATTATCAACTTTATTTGAAGAAATTAATTCCTTTAATCCGGAAATTATATTTTCCCCTACGGACCGGTGTCCGAAATAAATATTCTTGGTCCCTATAACTTGTAATTTTTTTGAAATATCCTGCTGCATTATTCCATGTCTATTATTCGGTCTAAAAAATAAGACAAAAAGAATAATTATAAAAACCGGTGTGAACAACAGCAATCTTTTTGGTGTTTTATTCATGACCGATAAAGAAGATTTACTGCCACTTGTTTGAAACATTTGAAATTATCAACCTGAATTTTCCCCCGCCGGTATAATCTACTCCGTTAAGATCGAAATTAATTTTTAAATCCGGGAGGAGCCCCTTGTGGATTTCGGATTTTATTACTTCCAAATCTTTCTCTTCTGGTTCTTTAGTTTTAGTAATCCTGATAGTAATATCGTCAACATCATTTTGAACAATCTGATATTGTTTCACCCAATCAGCATAATATAAAACATTCAAGTGATTAAAGAAGGCGCCGTGAATGTAGCGGCCGTCTCTTAACACAATAAAATCCCTAATTCTTCCGCCCAGTTCCTCAATCTTATTTAAAGACCTCCCGCATTTGCAAGATGCCGTAGAATAACTTCCGACATCCCCGGTTTCATACCGGATTAGCGGGAAAGCATAATTGAACAAAGGTGTGCTGATAATTTTACCTAGCCCGTTCTCATTTTTATCTACAACTTCAACAAAAGCGGACTCCTTGTTCTGATGGTAACCGCTGTGTTCAGTGCACTCAAAAGAAAAGATCCCGCCTTCGGGACAACCGTATAGGTCGAATACTTTTGCTCCGAATGCTTCTTCAATAACTTCTCTTTGATTTTTATACAGCATATCCGAAGTTGTTATTACTGCCTTTATATTACTTTTTAATGTTACGGAATTTGATTTACAGTACTGCGACAATAAATAAATTGATGATGAATATCCGAAGATATATTTAGCACCGGACTCTTTAATTTTTTTTGAGATCTCTTTTAATCTTTCATCAGTTAAATGATAGCTGGTAATTAGCACTGCATTTTGAAGAAAATTATAGATATTTCTTTTAAATGAAGTAGTATTCGGCAGCAAAGATCCGCCTGCAAAATTTATAAACTTCTCTCCAGGCTCATAACCGCCGGCGTTCCAGGCGCGGAACATATTGGCCCACATATAGCTATGAGAAAGTTTATCCCTGTAAGTAATAAAGGGTTTTCCGGTTGTTCCGCCGGTTTGAGTAATTCTCGGCTGGTAAGAATTAAAATTATTGCTTTTTATTTTTTCAAAATTATTTCTTACAACGTCTTTGGAAGTTGTAGGAAGTTTTCCTAAATCTTTAATCGATTTTAAGTCCTTAGGATGAAATGAAATTCTTTTGAACAATTCCGTATAGTACGGAACATTATTGTTAGCATGTTCCAGCAGCATTTTCAGTGCTGAAAATTGCATTTCCTCTAATTCGTCTTTAGAAGAATATTGTGATTTAATTACTTTTTTATAAATACTAAGTGTATTAGTCTTTCTAAAATAATCTAGAATTTTATAATTAAAATTAAAAATTGGGTTCATTAAAAATGTTGGTTTGATTAAATTGATACTAAAATTATACTTCAGCTAAAATTCTTTCTGTCACGGCCTTCCAGTCGTAATCTTTGACTTTCTTCAATCCTTTTTCAATTCGATCCGAATTATCTTTATTTAAAGCCTCATCAATATATTCTAAAAATTTTTCTTTCGTATCGGCAATATATACTACATCATTATAGTTTTCATTTACTTCTTCAATAAAAGTAGAAACAACAGGCTTTCCCATTGATAAATATTCTTTAAGTTTTAAAGGAGAAGAGTTCTTTATCCATTCTCTCCTTTTCCAAAACATGATGCATACATCAAAATGAGATGCATATAACGGCAGTTCATCATAAGATTTTTTACCGAGGAAATATATATTAGAACGATTTTCAATTTCCGGCAAAGAAATATCCTTCCTTCCTATGAACACAAAATTATACTCCGGTCTTTCTTTGGAACAATAATCAATTAACTGCCAGTCATTAGAATCGGTAAGCGTACCGTAATATCCGATTAAGGGATTTTTAATTGAATGAATTTCGTGAGGCAAATTTTCCCTTTTATTGCCGTTATTAAAATGTTCGTAATCTACTGCGTGGGGTAGATAAAAAATATTCGCTCTGCTGTTTTTAATTTTTAGGCTTGAATAAATTTCCCTTGATGCACAGTAAATTGCATCAGCTCTTTTATAAAGTTCGTTATCTAAGAATTCAAGATATTTGCGCGATTCGTCGTTCAGTTCTCTATATGCCGTATAATAATCCGAGTAATAATATATTGCACGAGAATAATTAATTAAATTTAATGCAAAAGCATACAAAGGAGTGCTGAAAAACAGCAAAGGTTTTTTGATTTTTAATATAGCCGAGATAATCGTAATCTGGAAAAGGAAAATGATTTTATTCAAATTCAAATAAAAGCCTTTTTTAAATACCGGTATAAGCATTGGCGTATATACATATAAATTTTCGTCAGCCTTTTTTAAAAATTTAAAAATACTTTTAAGTTTTCTTATTATTCTATTCGAAAAATTTTTCTTCTTTACGGAAGGGAACCTTGTCCCTAGGGGATTTATCCAAAGGACTTTGTATCCAAGTTTAACAAAATTTTTATTTATGTGATACCTGGAATGCGGATTGCTGTTCCAGTAATCATCTCCGGAAAAATGTATTATTGTTTTTGTCATTATTTATACCGATTATATATTTCCGGAATAGATGTAAAACTGAATTCGTTTCCCAGACACCAATTTAAATAATCTTCAACTAATTTTATTTTGCTTTCGGTGTTATGGTACCGGTGATGCAGAAGCACTCCGGTAGTCTCATACTTTGAATACTGAATAGTCTTGGAAATCATTTCCTGCAATGTAAAGAATTCCGCATCCTCTTCTTCATTTAAATATTTTTCAATAAAGCTTATGTTCATATCGATTTCGAATAAATTTGTTCCGGGGTAGAAATCGAGATTCCATGAAACATGATGGTCGAAAAGATAACCTTTGTTTAAAAGGTGCCCGACAAAATAAAATATTTTTCTGGTGAGTCCGTCATTATAATGTGAATTTATCACTTTATAATTCAAGTCATTTACAGCTTTTATTGCAGGCGGGTTGTAAGGAGCATAAGGGAAATTAAAAGCAGGGAACCATAAATCGCCGAACCAATTGTTCATTAGATCTTTACCTTGCCTTATATCATTATATTGTTCTTCGTAATTTCTTTGCCCTCCGAATTCACCTTTTAAAAATTTATTTTTGATCTTATGTTCGAAACCATGCTGCATAATATCCACGTATTCGGGATAGGCTTTCTTTGTTTCAAGCAGCCACCCTGCAACTTCTTCTGTAATATTTGCCGGTTCAACCGCATGAATAATCGGTATTTTTTTATCAATGAATAATTTGGTTATATCGATAAGCGACTGATCTAGCTTATGTCTAACATCATCGTTTCTGAAAAAAAGATTTTTAGGCATATTAAAAATGAGAGTAATTTTAATAATTAAAAGATAACTCGACCTTGTTGAGTTCTGTTTTTGCTTTATAATCCGCTGCTTTAATTTTTTCGGCAATAATAAAATGCTCGTGCCCGTTTACTACTTCCGAAACAATGACATTAAAGTATTGGCCTACGTAATTTACAAATTCCTGCCTGCTCCATTCTCTAATATGATGTTTATTCCAAGGCGGACCGAATTTGGAAAATATCGAAAGCCTGCTTCTATCGGGTGTACTTAATGCAATATATCTGCAATTCAATTTGGAAATAAATTCCATAAGTACTTCAGGATTCATTAAATGTTCTATCACATCGATGGACATAACAAGATCGAAATATTTTTTAGTCGGATTGTTAAAATCAGAATGTTCCCAGATCCTATCTGGATAATTCACTTTTAATTCGTCCAAAGCCGGCGGAACTTCCAGCCCGGTAGTTTCGTAGTCTCCAAAATATTTCATTAATTTGTAACCGCTTCCGCAGCCTACATCTAAAACAGAAGACAACTTCTTTTCATTAAAAAACTTCTGAAGCCCTTTATATACTTTATCCTGAAATTCCTCTTTTGCTTTGGTAGCATCAAAATGCAGATATTTTTTCCGAGTATAATAATTTACTTTGATACAGTATTTATCATACTTCATTCCCTTTGTAAAGTATCTTAATCCGCTTCTTAATGAGAGCATAATATGAAAAACTAACTTTATGCTCTCACGGATATATTTCTTCATTATTACCAATGAATGAGCTGCTTTTCTGAAAATGTTTCTTCTTTCTTTCATGACTTTTCTTCTATTATTTAAGGAATGAATTATTTATAAACTATTCTAAATTTCCTAATTATTTTCAAACGGCTAAAGAGAAACATTAGAAATCATTTCCGGTGTATTCTCAATATTCAAATTAAGGTATGTATTTATAATTTTAGCCGCCCATGTGCTCCAGCCAAAATTATTCATTACCCATTCTGAAATTTCTTTATTGTCCCAGGTAATTTTTGATGCTTTAATAATTTTTTCAGCTAATTCTTCTTTCGATTCAGGCCTGCATAAAAAACCGTTGAAACCGTTTATTATGATCTCGTTCATTCCGCCCACGTTAGAAGCGACAACTGGCAAACCGCACGCCATTGCCTCGAGAGGCGCCGACGGAAAGCCTTCGGAACGACTCGGTAAACAAAACAAATCTTGATTGGTTAATAGTTCCTGGATTTTATTGTGCGGAACTTGACCGAGGAATTCAACTTTATTTTCAAGATTTCTGTTTTTGACAATTTTTTTGTATTTAGTAATTAAAGGTCCATCTCCTGCCAATGTTAATTTATATGGGAAATTAATTTGTTGAAGGGCATCCAAAAGTATATCATGTCCCTTTTCAACATTTAAATTTGCTACTGATATAATTCTAAAATATTTGCTGTTATTTTTCGATGTATTTTTATCGAAGGAGAAAATATTTTCATCATAACCGTTTTGAATTACTTTTACTCTTTGAAGATTTGTCGAAATTTTAATCTGATTTTTCATTTTTTGAGAAACAGCCAGGACAATATCAGAATTTTTATTTATTGTCTTTTCAATTTTATTCCATCCCCTATAATTTTGCGGATGTAGAAGTACATCGCTTCCTTCAGCTAAAGCAAAATGTTTTAAGCCGGAATATTTTTTAAAATACTTTCCATAAACAGAAAACGGATTAAGCCATGTACTTATAATTAAATCCGGCTTGAATCCGGAAATAATTTTATCAAGCTTTTTCCCAATAAAAAAATGCATAATAACCGAAAGATACTTCCAAAACATTTTGCGCGGCGCGGTTACCCACTTGGGATGATAGACCTTTATCTCTTCATATTCCTCTACCTCCGGTATAGAATTGAGTTTTTTTAATAAAGTTATTTGTTCCTTAATTCCGGCAAAAGAGAATAATCCGGCAATGTTGGGATTAACACTTACCGGGGCAACGACAATTACTTCGCAACCTTCTCTTTTTAATGCTTTAGCCCTGGAAAGATTAAAAATTCCGCGGTTTGGCAGCTTCGGATTAGGAAATAAATAACTGAAAATTAGGACTTTCATTAAGTGTTTTTTAATTAAAAATTTTTAAGTGACGGTAAAAATATTTCGATTAGATTTCCGCTATAAAATCTTCGATTATTTTTGCTTGAATATCCCAGGTAAATTTATTTTTAACCATTTCTCTCGCTTTTACCGCATTGCATTTTAACTTATCCAAATCGCGAGCGGCTTTAAGAATTATTTCTTCCAATTCACCTTTAACATCGGGATTAAAATAATATGCATATCCAGAATCTTTAGGTACCACTGATCTATGCGCTTCTATGTCGCTTAATATAACCGGTTTCTCCATCGATAAATATTCCATTAATTTAAGCGGGCTGGAAATTTCCCACCATAAGATTCTCGGCAGCGGTACAATACAAATATCCGCTAAATTAATATATGATGGGACTTTATTATATTCAACAAGATCCAGAAGCAATAAATTATCTTCTAAGTCGTAATTATTTGAGGAGCAAAATTCCCTTATGTAGTCGTTCCCGCCGCTTAAACTAATAAAAAGGACATCCGGTATTACATTCTTAACATTATTTAAAGCATCAAGAATCAGATCCACTCCCCTGTTCGGGCTTATGCTGCCGTGATAAAACAATACTAGTCTGTTTTTAATCCTTTCTTTCAGTTCCGGCGATATGCCGTTGGATACTTCCTGAGAAAACAAAAAAGGATTAACCGCTGAGGGAAATATTTCAGAATGTTTAAATTTTTTATCAATGAGCTGTTCAATAAAAGTTTTCGTACCCGGTGTAATAAAAGTAGCTCCGTTAAAATACTTTCCTGCAATTCTGCATTCATGTTTATAGGAATCGGGCAATTCACGCTCAACGGGAATTGATCTTACATCCAATATTATTTTAATCGAAAATATTTTTTTGATTAATAAAACTAAAAAAGTGGAAGGAACGATTTCGTTATCAATAATGAGAACATTTACCTTATTTTTAATACAATAAAACGGCAGGAAGAATAATAATTTTAAGAGAAAAATTCTTCCCTTATTCATTGAAAATTTTAATAAGATTAATTCTTCTTCGAATTTATTCCTATCGCCTATGCCGAGCAGTTTTGCCTTATGCCCATGCTCATTAAAGGATTTAACTAGTTGAATCTCAGTATTAATATGGTGTACGTCTTCTACTTTTACCTTACGGACCAATAAGATATTAAATTTTTTATTTTTATTATCGGGCATTCGTTTTATTTATAAATAAATAGACAATTAAATTGTGAGCAAATAAATTCTTAAATCAGCTTTTTTAAGACTGATTTAATGCCAGAAATTTAGATATTATATGCAGTTTTGGTATTTTCATGAGGAGTCCGGATATAATCGATTCTTCGTTTTTATTAAACGGACGAAGCAAAACATAAAACAGTTTAAACAAGAATAAGCCGATCATACCGGGTAATAAAATCTGCAGGAATACATTGTTTGCAAGACTGGACAGATACATTGCAAACCCGGTTACTATTAAAATGAGAAATGTTTTTGCAAACTGGCCGTATTCAAGTTTTACGCCGCTGACCATTATCATTTTAACATATAAATAAATATTCTTCAACAGGGCGGAAACTCCGGTAGCAAGTGCAACTCCGATTAAGCCCCAGTTTGTATATTCTAGAACAAACAGAACTGCAAAAACATTAAACACTGCAAATATTTTTGCATAAAGGGTGTACTCAATTTTTTCTTTAATCTCCAAAATTATTGTAATCGGGAACGAAAATGATCTTAATAAATAAAATAAAATCACAATAACAACCAGCGTTTCTGTTTGAAGATACTTGGAATTGAATAAGTATACTTGAATTAAATTCTGGTAGGAAATTATTCCGACAGCAATTATCCCGTAAAAAATAAAGTATATTTTCACAATAAAGTTAAACATAATGGAAAGGTAACCGGTATTTTCATCTTTCTCATAATATTGATTTATAAAGTACGGTTTAAAAATATTATTTAACTGCACCATAGGAATCCAATTGAATATTGTACTTAAAATTTTGTACGGGAACGCATAAAGCCCCATAGCAAAAGGACCCAGGTAAGCAGAGATAAAATAATAATCCGATATTTGACTGAATCCGCCTTCTCCCATTTCATTTGCGGTTGAAAGCAGAGAGAATCTCTTAATTCTTTTTACATACTCTACCTTCTCTTTCTTTTCGATTATTAAGCCGGATTCTTTTTCCAATTCGGAAATTTTCTTGTAAGAAAAATATAGAGAAGGCAAAGCTTTTATGCCCATACATATGGCTTCAATAACAAAGATCAAATCGATGGTCAACTGAGGTAAAAATATAAGGTATAGAATTCCCCTGGCTATAATTGAAATTACACCGACTATTGAAAGGAATTTCTGCTCATATAAAGAAACTAAAAGGTTATTTGTAAATGATGACTGTAGAAACAAAAATATGTTTATTATAAAAATCGAATAGTATAATTGAAAATTATTAATATTGAGCAGAATTCCGATTTTCTCTTTATAGACATATACAATGAATATAGTAACAAATATCATTAATAAAGAAATGAGGAATAACTTTATTATTAATATTTTATGGTACCTGTAATACTTCTTTTGAACAAGTTCCGGAATATATCTTCTAATAGCTACGACAATCCCGTTTATAGAGAAAATAGCAAAAATTGACAGGCTGCCCATAAAAAGGCTGTAAATTCCGAAATCGGATACGGCAAGCTTTCTGATTAAGAAAATGCTTATAAATATCGAAATGAAATTAGAAAGTAATGTACCGATTAAAAGCCATTTAATATTTTCGGAAAATCTTTTTAAAGTATGCATGCTTTTATTATTCATTTCCGTTTTTTGCTTTTTCAATAAGGTCCTGCTTAACTATATAAGGAAATCCTTCCATCGGTCCTCCTTGAAATCCTTTAATATAAATATCTCCGTCTTCGCATAGCGGACGCATTTTCTCAATTAAATCTTCGGACACGGGATGCATTGTTTCTTTTGAACTGAAATTCGGCCTGGCCATTGCTAGATCGAGCTGCTTTTTTATAAATTCATCGAACTTTGAATAAATTCTGGCAGGCACACCTACAACACAAGAATTGGGAGGAATGTCTTTGTTAACTACCGAACCCGCGGCGACCAGTACATTCGGACCAATAGTAACACCCGGTAAAATTATCGAGCTTTGTCCGATATAACAATTTTCTTTAATCTCAATTTTCCCCAGTCTCTCAAAATTCTCTTTCGAAAATTTGAAAGTTGCCTGATCATGTGCAATCAACTGAACAAATTTGGAAATCGAGCTGTTATCACCAATACTAATAAGGTAAGGATAGGAAGCATCTATCTCAGCCGTAGGCATAATTGTAACGTTCTTCCCCACTATTAAGCCGTTACCGATCAGTTCTTCTATTTCTCTGTGGTGGTTCCAGTAATCGAAATTCGTTTTGTATTTTAATAATTTCCTGTAAAAAAATTGTCTTAATTTTTCTTTGCCTTTTTTTAAGAAGTTAGATTGAGACATTATAACTACCTTTCCAGTAATAAAGGGAAACTGATTAATTAGACACAATTATAATGATTATTTTGGAAAAGTAATTAGTAAATGTTTGTTCTTGATAGCAGGGATTGACTGAATATGCCTGGCATTTTAGATGTTTTTATTTTGCAGTCGAGTACGGTAAATTCGTCGCTTTGCGCCAATGTATGCATCCCGCAAATATTCTTATCATAATTTGGCTGAATCATATCAAATTCAACTTCCCGATAATTCGTTTCATTCAGTTCAATTATTTTATTCAGCTTTATTCTATAGCCGTATTCAACCGAACAATCTTGAGACGGCCTTATTAAAAATCCGTTATGCTTGTAAATTCTTCCGGCAGATCTTGCAGACCTTACATCCGAAACAACTGGATTAAGTGGGTGCGCAGTCCATTTATCGCTTAATGGAGAATCTGCATAATATAAATATAACTCATCCTTATAAGACATATAGTTTCCGTTCTTTTTATTTAAGAATATCCACCACTTGCCATTGTAATGAGCCATTGTTGAATCAACCGCTGATATACCTTCGAATAAATGTTTATAAAATTCCCATTTTGCCGGAAATTCTGCGCACTTATATACGTCTATTGTTTCGTTCTGCTCGGTTTCGGGAATCATATACATATTGCCCTCATGTTCGAAAATGAACGGGTAAGATAAATGATACGGTTTCTCAAGAATCTTTACCGGTTTATTTACCTTTCCGTTACTGTCAATTTCAAGTACAGATAAATGACCTTTATTGGTTTTATAGGTGAACTCTTCAATAAATATAAAATGAGAGCCGTTTCGTTCAATTACATGAGGATCGGCCCAAAAATTCTTCTTGGGAGGAACTATTTTCTGATATTCATCAATAGCTCCCGGCCTGCTTGAACTTTTTTTGTATAAAATAATCCACTGTCGCACATTTAATTTATTGTCTATGGCTTTTCGAATATATTTTAATAAATGCTTATATATAATTATTGAATTCAAATAAAAGCTATCGTAGTTTTTACGTTTTCTTACTTTATCTTTTTCATAATCCCTATTGCAGATATTATTTTTAATATTATATAATTCATTTAATCCCCGCATTGTTATAAGCGAAGCTTTCCAGAAGTACTGGCTTTTAACTCTATTGATGAAGAATGAATCGGGCGAAAAATATGTTTGAACCAGTTTCTTCTGTGAAACGAGCTTCCTGTCCCTAAAAATTAATTTAGCCTCGATACAAGGGTAATTATTCATAACAAACCAGTCCATTGGAAGATCGGTACAAGTATCGGGGTATGAAATTTTATTGTAAATAATACCTAGTTGAAATAAGCTGATTATATTTGCAGGTACTGAATTCAAATCTACGTTTAATAGAACATCCGGATTCTGCCAGGATATTTCTTCTATTTGATTCAAGGTAAGCGAATTTTCAAAATTAATTATTTTCACATCCTGCATTGCATTTTTATATTCTGATAATTTGACGGAATTATTTGCGACAGGTATAATTTTACTTTCGGCAAGTAAATATAATTTCATTAACATCCGGTACAGCCAGGTTGTTTTAACAGCAGATACGGATGTATTCATAGTATTTTCTTGTTTAATTAAAATCAGTTTTAATTCCATAAAATCTGAATTATTAATTTGACTGATTACATCGTGCACCCATTCGGGGAAATTTGTAGACTTAGCTATAATTGCGATCTTTAAACTTTCTTTTACCATGGATGTAAAACCTAATTGTGACTAAATAATTTAGGAATGAACTATTAAAAGGTGAGTTTTACTTCTTCAAGAAACTGTTTTAGCTTCTGAAAATTTTTTGTCGGTTCTGATAAATAACGGTTTCTGATTTATGTAAATACTTTCTAGAAAGCCTGCCATCTTTTCTGCTTGATTGTGCCAGGTTAGTTTTTCCAGAACAATTTTTCTTCCAATATAAGTCTTGGAGTTTAATTTTTTAATATTTTTATATGCATATAAAATTTTTTCGGTCAATTCATTTTTTTGATCCGGATTGAAATATACGGAAAAGTCCGATTCACGGGGCACAACATTTAAATGCGCCTGAATATCGCTCATAACAATAGGAATCTCCATCGATAAATATTCCATTAATTTAAGAGGCGACGAAACTTCCCACCATTTAATTCTTTTGTATGGAATAACTCCAATATCCGCAAGTTTTATATATTGCGGCATAACCGCATTGTCTGCAGCATCTAGAAACAGCAGGTGATCATCCAGTCTAAGGTTATTATCCGCACAATATTTCTGAAGGAATCTGTTATTATCGCTTATAGACAAAAATAATAAATTAGGGATTTCTTCTTTCAAGCTGTCAACAGCATCAAGCACCATTTCTACTCCTCTATTAGGAGTTATGGAGCCATGGTAGATCATTACAAAATGATCTTTTAATTTTTCCGCTATTTTGCCGTTAATATTTATT
Organism: Ignavibacteriaceae bacterium; assembly: GCA_046705105.1. Classification (GTDB taxonomy): domain Bacteria; phylum Bacteroidota; class Ignavibacteria; order Ignavibacteriales; family Ignavibacteriaceae; genus FEN-1297. The sequence goes on from JBJKQP010000266.1 coordinate 14,622, forward strand.
TCAACATCTTTAGTAAATACTTTTTCATTCACACCGGAAGTATAGACTGCATTTTTATTGAACTTAAGACCGTATTCTTTTTCGCACATTTCTCTTGTTGTTTCCGTAATAAATGTAGCACCGTCAAAGAATTTCCTTGCAATTTTATATGCGGTCATTTGCTGTTTCGACAATTTCTTTTGTTCAACCGGAACCGTCCTTACATCGAGTATAAGTTTTGTTTTTAGTAGACGATTAAAAAAAATAAGCAGAAGCGAAGGTATCACCGATTTCTCATCAAGGACAACAAAATCAATTTTGTTTTTTAATACGTAAAAAGGCAAATAAAAAAACAGCTTTAAAACAAAGTACCTGTTTTTATTAAAAGGTACCTTCAAAGGAATTATAAATGGATCTCCGGTTTCCTTTTCTCCCTTAACAATTAACCTTGCGTCTATATTTAATTCTCTTAGAGCTTTGGTTATTTCAATTTCACTAATTATATAATGATCTTTACCGAAGATTCCGTTGCGTACATATAAAACTTTCATTAATATTACTTCGAATTTTTAGTGAATTCAATTTTTTCAAATGAGCTGTGGTTAAAAATTATCTACCTGAGGTTTGGAATAATTGATCGGTGCTCCGGCAGGCCGGCTGAAGCGGAAGTTTTTAACTGCTGCAAAGACATTATATCTTGATAAAAGTACGGCAAGTATTATCCAGTAAACCAGACCTATTTGGGTACTCCACGATCCGCAGTAGAACATTGCAATGAAAGTAGCGATACTTACAGGTATAAATGTACAAGCAAAGATATGCATCTCCAGGTTTTGTTCATAGTCTACATAACGTTTAATAAATATTATGGGGAACAAAAGTATCAGTAGCATAAAAATAAGTCCTAAAACTCCGAGGCTTGCTAAAACAATTACGGCATCAGGGAAATCGATTACAAAATTAAGAACTGCTTTAGACATATCCGCGCTTTTCGATTTTACAATTGCACCGGGTCCGAAACCGAAAGCCAGATTAACATCGTTTGTAAAATACTGGTTGAATAACTCCGGATATGCGTCAAACCGGCTGCCCTTTCCGGCAGTTTTATCGTAATGTGCTATCTCATTCCGATTAAATAATAAATCGAAATTTAAGTACCTGGCATATTTAGTTTGAGGGATAATAAAAATTATTGTAACTGATATTACTGTAACAAATAAAATTCCAATAATTGCCATGTTGGCAATCAATTTAAAAGCGACTTTTTTATATAAATAAACAAAGGTAAGAAATGTAACTATTAAGCAAATAGGAGATATTATAAATCCAAACCTTGCGCCCCCGACAACAGGCGGAATAAAAGTAGAAACAGCCAAAATTAAATATTTTAATTTAAAACCTTTATAAAGAATATTTGCAACCGCATAAGAAAGGACAAATGATTCCAATACGGCAATTATACCCGTTCCGCCCAATGCACCGTATGAAATTGTTCCGTTGTTGCTGTCGGCTGTAGCGGTATGAAAAACAAAATATTGAAAAACTGTGACAGGGATTTGCAAAACAATCAAAAAGAGCAAAAATCTTAAAAGATTCATTTGTTCTTTTTGGGTAAAGTCGGCTTTTGTTATAACTAGCGTAATAATTATGAATGGGAAAAAGAATGTTAGAAATGCCTTAAAGGTGAGCAGCCAATTGTTATTATTTAATATCGAACTGGTTAGGAATAACAATAATAATATCGAAAAAAATATTTTGTAAATAGTTAAATACTTATTTGAGTAATTCCTCCTGCCTGAAATTATAGAATACGAATTAATAACCATATACAATGCAGTAAATAAAAGTTCAAGAGATAAAGGCGGCAGTTCAGGCAGATGGAAGTACCTTACGCAGAACGGGTACAAAAATTTTGAAGCTATATATGAATATAATAAGACTTTTATGTACGGCTTGTAATTAAAATTCATTTTGTACGAATTTATAAATCTGATCTAATTTTAATTTTTATTTGTTTTATATCAGTGCTTTGTAAAGATTTAATAGCTCTAGTTCTGAAAACGACCATAAAAAATTTTTCATGATAATTTTATGTCCTCTGTAACCGTAGTTGCGCCCGATCTCCGGATTATCGATAAAATACAGGACCTTTCTCGTAAAATCGTCTATATCCTTTGCATACAGTCCCGAATCCTTAGCCATTTCCATAGTCTCTTTTAATTCGAATGCGACGAACGGCTTTTGGGTTTTCATGTATTCAAGCACTTTGATTAATGTTAAATATTCGTTTAAGCCGTTCGGCTGATCAGGGACAAGGCATACGTCGGCCAGTTCAATATACTCCATCACTTCGTTGTAATTAACAAGCCCGGTAAAATCTATATAATTTTCAACTTGAAGTTTTACTGCCAATTCCTGCATGTATTTTCGAACTTCTCCGTCTCCGACCAAAACAAATTTTATATTTTTTCTTCCCAACTTATTTACAACAATATATACTGCTTCAATAATTATTTCAATATTATCGTTAATTGTCATAAGTCCGACAAACAAAGCAACTTTAAAACCCGCGTATTTATCATGTAATTTCTTGCTGTATTTAGGTTCAAAATGTTCTTCCGGTCCGTTATAAACTACGGAACAGGGCTTGTTGTTCAAAGACGATTTGCCTGTAAGTCTTTCTTTAAAAGTTTTGTTTGCAACGATTATTCCGGAAGATAATTTAACAGACATTTTTTCAGAAAAATTTATAAACTTTTGGAGTAATGGATTTGTAAATTTTAGTTTATAAATAATAGTCGCCAAATCATGCTGATCGTATATGAATTTCACATTAAATAAATATAATAAAAGCGCAAGCGGCCAAAAGAAATCCGGCGGATTGGCTACATGTACCGCTTTAACTTTCTTGAAGAGAACAAGGTACAAAGTATATAAATAAATTTTTGTTAATGCATTCATGTATTCAGTTATAAATCCGAATAAAGAACCATCGGATTTATAATCCTTATAACGCAGAACTTCAATATTATTAATTACATCGCGTTTAGCCGGATCTATTTCGGAGCGCGGACTTATTACGGAAACTTTATAGCCGTGCTTTTGCAAGGACATGGCTTCTTTATACACCCTTTTATCCCACGGGAAAGAATTGTTTTGAACGATTAACAATACATTCTTCATTTATTTCTCAATATTAATTGAAAACAATCTTCTAAGTTAATTTTGTGAATTATATTGCGGCAGAAAATTTCTTTTTCTTCCTGTTGGATTTGGAGGGAGTATATGCATATTTATAACCGTATCCGTAACCGTATTTATGGCGGAAGGCAGATTTTTCTATATCACATGCATTAGCTACAATGCCTAAAATTTTAATCTTCTCTTTTCTAATTTCATCAATTCCCCAATAAAAACTGTCTTTCAGTGAATAATTGTACCTGGCAACAAGAACAAGATTATTAATAATTTTACCAAGGATCAGGGAATCTACAACTCTTGTAATAGGAGGTGTATCGACAAGAATATAATCATATACACTAGATTTTAAAGCGTTGATAAGATCAATTGTTCTGGAAGCTTGAAACAGTTCGCTAGATCTTTCATTAATATCTCCTGCAGGCAGAATACTTAATAACTTATCTTTGGATGACTTTCCGAAGATATTGGATAAATTCATTACCGGGGCAGCTCTTAAATCTCTTTCAAGAAAGGTACTGAGTCCCGGGAAATCGCGCGGTATCTGAAAAAGATCCGATAGTCCGCATCTTTTTAAATCCGCATCAACCACTAAAACTTTTTTATTAGCTGCAACAAGAGAAAGAGCTAAGTTGGCGACCAAAGTTGTTTTTCCCGTATTTTCCTCACAGCTCGAAAACATAATAATTTTATTGGAGTTCTGCGGATTAAGCGTCAGTTTTGTTTGAAGCACTTTATAGGACTCGACAATACCCGGATGTTCACCGGCTAAAATTGCAAACTTGTCTTTAATATTATTAGAATTTTCAATTTTATTTTTTAATTTTGCCGGAAATGCAGGAATAATAGATAACAAAGGCAATCGTAATTTATCTTCAACTTCTTCAAGCTTTAAGTATTTACGTTCCCTAAGTTCTCCTATTGTAACATAAGCCAGCGAAATTAAGCTAGCTAAAAAAATACAGAATAAAAGAGTCAAATTTCTATTAGGCGAAACCGGACTGATAGGCAGGGATGCCGGATCTACTACTACAACATCCTGTAATTGCGCTAATTCTTTGGCTCTAAGTTCTTCCCTTTTGTCCAGAAGTAAATTAAAAACTCTTTCCGTAACATCCTTATCTCTAATTAAGCCTGCAAGCACGGTTTCTTTACCCGGCAAATTTTTAATCTTAGCTCTATATCTTCCGATTAAATTGTTTAATTTATTTTCTTTTTCCTTAAGAGAATTAATTATAATTCGATAAGCGGTTAATGTATTTTGGTTATAACTGCTTAATTGTTTTTTAATTTGAGCAATTTGATGATTAATGCTTATTACATCCGGATGCTGTTCTGTTTCTTTCTGCAAAAGCTCAATTTTTTTAACCTGCAAATCAGAAAGCTGCTGCATTAAACTCGTAAAAGCCCTTTCGCTGTTAGTGGTTTCCGAAGGTGATAAATACGTCTGATCGAAATAACCTTTTGAATCATAAAGGTTATTCAATTGTCTTTCTTTTTCTTCATACTGCCCCAGTAGCAATTCATTATTGACCTTTTCAGCTTCCAGACTGCTAAGTGCATTTACGGCATTATTCGAGTTCTGGTCAATATTGATTATACCTGTAGATTCCTGATAATTACTTAATCTGTCCTCAGCGTTCTTGAGCTTTTTGGACATTTCCGTCAACTGAGAATCAATTGAAGCATAAGATGACTGTGCATTCCTTCTTTGTTGTTCTGTTCTTGTTTCCTGAAATTTATTAACAACCGTAGCAGCAATTATCTGGGCATTTTCAGGTGATCTGTCTTTAACCTTAATTTCCATAAGGTTTGTATTATCTTTTTGAGATACGGAAATTCTATTGCTTAACAAATCAAAGGCAGTCATATCGTCAAAAACAACAAAATAAAATTTTACACCGTTTTGAGCACTCGGCCAGTAAAGAGTTAATTTATAGCTGCCTGTATTAATTTCAATTAAATTATTTAGAGGAGCTGAAGCAACTGGAATTTTTGAATCTTTATCTATACTAAACAAGCCGATTCTCCCGTTGCCGTCTGCAGTTAATAGGAATTGGTTTGTCTTATCGATTGAATTGTACTCGAAATCCACTATTTGAGGATAATCGGATTTTTCCTCATTCTTTTTATTAAGCCATAGGTTATAATCGGTCAGCGACTTATTTATATTTTCTATTTTTCCGTCAGGCAGTTTAATTTTTTCGATTGCTAAATTAAGTTTTAATTTTTTAACTACTTTATCTAGTACACTTCTTGTTTTAACAAGTGCAACCTCCGTAGTTATATCATCCTGTGATTCCAAAGCCATCAGTCTTCTGTACGGATCCTGTCCGGAACTTTGCGGATTATCAACTTTCTTTAACAGAACCGATGATTCATAAATTCGAGAAGCAGTCTTTAAATATATAACTCCGAGCATAATTATCACTATAAAAGAAACTATAATGAAAATTTTTCTCTTATAAACCGCTCTAAACATTGAGCTTCCACTGCTTTGATCAGACGAAGCCTGACTTTTAGTCAGCTCCATTAATTGATCATAATTCATATACTTGATAACTCGGGATTTTTTTATTTACGATTGGTGTAAATTATGGCAGCTAAAATTGAAGTCACCGCACTTACAACTGAAATAATAATTGTTGTATTACTTCCGTTCAGCCATTTACGCGAAATATATACTTGATCACCGGACTGCAAACCGATATCATCCAGCTTGCTTCCTTTTTCAATAATTTTTTTACCATTAATTTCAAACTCTTTGTTGTTCCTAGTAATATAAATATTACTCAAATCCGCTTCGAGTGTCGTACCGCCTGCTTTTGCGATCAAATCGGACAATTTTTCCGCGCCGGTTACATAATAAAATCCGGGATTTTTTACCTCGCCAAGAATATTAATTTTTATCAGTGAAAGGACTGTAATTTCCGGGTCTTTATAAATTTCGCTGTATTTATTTATAATCTCTGATTTAACACTATCGATTGTCCTATTGGCTACTTTAATTTGACCTAGATAAGGGAGACTAATATCTCCGTTATCCTGAACGAAATATTCTCCCGTTATAGGATTAGATATATTATAAAAAATAATTTTTATTCCGTCTCCGGGTAAAAGAGTTTGGCTAAAACTTTTTACACCCATCATTAACATAACTACAACCGTTAAATATAAAATCTTTTTCATTTTATTCCTCGAACAAATAATACTTATATCCGAATCATTAAAAATTAAATTTACGCCGCATTAGCATTTTCTCTAATAATATGAGCAGGTACTCCTGCTACTATTGAGTCTGCTGGAACATCCTTGGTTACAACGGCGCCGGCGCCTACAATAGCGTTTTCACCAATCGTTACACCGCATAAAATTGTAGCCGAAGATCCTACAGATGCTCCTTTTTTTATTAAAGTTTTTACAACTTTCCAATCTTCTTCAGTTTGTAATCCTCCGCTGATATTAGTAGAACGGGGATACTTATCATTTATAAAAGTAACGTTATGCCCGATAAATACATTGTCTTCTATATCCACGCCTTCACAAATAAAGGTGTGAGATGATATTTTGCAGTTCATTCCGATATTCACATTTTTCTGTATCTCTGTAAATGAACCTATCTTGGTATTATCTCCGATCGAGCAGCCGTATAGATTTACAAAATTAAAAATCTTTACATCCCTGCCGAGCTTTACATTATTAAGTATTTGATATTCCATTTTAGTACCCTTTTTATTTCCTTATCCGACACTGCTCATGAATTACTTTCATCAAAATATTAACCGACTTTTTGAAACGGAATGGTTGAATGATAGAAGTATTTTTTCGGCGTCGGTTCCAGTTCAACCAAAAGCCCTCTGTTCTTAATCGATTTATCCGAAGCCTCTAAAATTTTTACGACTGCTAAGCCGTCCTCGGCATTCGTAAGCGGTTTCCTTTTTTCCATAATCGAACTGATAAATTCCTTAGCTCCGAGATTGAGTGCTTCGGTCTGCTCAATCTTTGGAGAATACATATCTCCTATCCTGTATTGTACCAGTGCATTGTGCAAACCTTCTGTGGATGTAATCTCTACGCCGCTGTTGTAAATTTTTATTTTCTCGGAATTTTCCATATCGTCAAATACAAGCATTTTTTCTTTACCGGCAATAATCATTTTTCTAATTTTAACCGGTGATGTCCAATTAACATGAAAATGCGCAAAACACGAGCTGTTCTCAAAATGCAGCGAAAGCTGGGCTAGGTTTTCAATATGGTTGTAGTTAGAGATTCCGCAAGCTGTTACTGCTATAACTTTTTTATTTGGAATTAGGTAATTCATAATAGATAAATCATGGGGCGACAAATCCCAAATTACATTAACATCGTGCTGGAATAATCCTAAATTTACCCGAACGGAATCGAAATAAAGAATTTCTCCGAGTTCTCCGCTCTCTATCAGTTCCTTCATTTTTTTAACTGCACCAGTATAAAGGAACGTATGATCGACAAAAATTGTTAATTTTTTTGTCTCAGCTAACTTTATTAATTCTTGTGCCTCCAGAACAGTACTTGTAAATGGTTTTTCAACCCATACATGTTTGCCTGCTGCTAATGCTTCCTTAGCAAGTTTAAAATGAGTATTTACCGGGGTAGCTATTATGACAGCATCAATGTCCTTTGCTAATAATTCTTTATAATCAGTTAAAAGTTCTACGGAAGGAAATCTTGATTTTATAAAAATCAGCCTGTCCTCTTTCATGTCACAAGCATAAATTTTTTCGACTGTATTTTGAGAGAGAAAATTTCTAACTAAATTTGGTCCCCAATATCCCAGTCCTATTATACCTATTTTCATAATTCCTCCAATTCACATAAATGAAATAATTCTATTCCCCTCCGCGCTCAAAAATCATCACCGGAAGTGTTTTTATAACTAATTGTAAATCCAGCCAAGGAGACATATTATTTATATAGTACAGATCCAGTATGATTGAATCATTGAACGAAACCGAACTTCTACCCATAACCTGCCAGACCCCAGTGCAGCCGGGTATAACATTAAATCGCCTTTTCTGCCAATTATCGTAATTTTCATATTCATACGGCAAACACGGTCTAGGTCCTACTAAACTCATTTCTCCTTTTAATACATTATACAACTGAGGTAATTCATCAAGAGAAAGCTTGCGAAGAATTCTGCCTATGGGGGTAATTCTTTTCTTATTAATAACTTTCTTGTTTGCTCCGTCCTTACCCTCACCCTTCATAAATTTTATCATCTCTGCCTTCCGTTCCATATCATCATCCTTAGCAACATACATTGACCTGAATTTGTAAAAAGTAAACGGAATCCCGTCCTTACCGATTCTTTTTTGCTTAATAATAACCGGGCCTTCGGAAGTTATCTTGATGAGTATTGCAATAAATGCTAAAAAAGGAGCTAATATTAATAAACCCAATGCTGCAGATATTATGTCAAAAGATCTTTTGAATTGAAGTAATGATCTGCTGGAATAATTAGGAGACATGTTAATAACAGGAAGATTGTAATATTTTTCCGTAAAAGTTCTTTGAGGAATAATATTAAACAAATCAGAAGTAATTTTAATATTTATATTAGTCTCCTGACAAAGATCAATTAACCGCATTAACTCTTCATAATCGTTTGTCTCTTTTACTATTAAGATTTCATCAATCTTTTCTCTTTTAACAATTTCCTTTACATCGGCAATTTCACCTAATATTCTTTTATTTTTTATTACTTCTTCGCCGATTCTTTTTTCATCATCTAAAAACCCGACTATGTTGATTCCCAGAGGATTCTCAAAAGCTATTTTTGTTGCCAGCATCCTTCCGGGTTCACCATTACCTACAATCAAAATATTTTTTCTGAATTGCTTGTTTTTTAGCAGAAGAAAAAATCTTCTTAATAATTCTATTCTAACAATATATGAGAGGAGTAAAGTGGAAATTGAAAAAATAATAACCAGCAAAAACAACTGCTGAATTTCAAGGTGAGCCATAGTAATTGAGGCTGCTAAAATAACAAATAAAAAGTACCAAAGTGATTTAAGTAATTCAGTTAGATGAGCAGATCTTGTTATAATAACACTGACTTTATAAAGATTATTAACGGAGAAAATAAACAATAAGATGGAAATAGTTAGGATCGAAACAATCCAGAACAATCCTGATTGCATTATGCCATCAAATGTTATCGATGAAGTAAGTTTTCCGTAAACTAATAAAGTACATAGAATTGCCAATATCATAATTGCTGCATCGGAAACTGCAAAAAATACTTTATATTTATCAGGTCTAGTCATAATGGCCGGCAATTCTATTTAATTTTCGACTATACACATAAAAAGGTTTCACTGAATTTCAGATTCCAGAATTTTTTTTGAAGGTTGGCTTGTCTTGTTTTCGAAAAATTCTTTGATCTGCAATGCTACAAATTCAATCTGTTCTTCGGATAGTTCTGGAAACATTGGTAAGGATATGGCTGAATCAGCAAGCTGCTCCGTTTCAGGGAAGTCTCCTTTTTTATATCTGAGGTAATCAAAGCATTTTTGAAGATGTAATGGAATGGGGTAATGAAATCCTACTGATACGCCGTTTTTTACTAAATGATCAGCAAGTTCATTCTTTAAATTTAGTCTTTCGTCAGGATTATCACTTAAAACTTGGATTACATACAAGTGATAAACATGTTTGGCATAAGGCATTTCCGCCGGTAACTTAATTTGTTTAATCCCAGCTAAATGCTTTCTATATCGTAATGCATTTTCACGTCTGGCATTTGTCCATTCATTTAAATATTTTAATTTGACGCCTAAAACAGCTCCTTGAATGCCTTCCATTCTGTAGTTATGACCAAAAGATTCATGTTTGTACTTTTGTATAGCACCGTGATCCCGGAGCATTTTGGCTTTCACTGCAATATCATCATTATTCGTTAATACTGCACCGCCTTCTCCATAGGCACCCAAATTTTTACCGGGATAAAAGCTAAATGAACAGATCTCTCCCAGACCACCTACTTTTGTACCTTTATATTCAGCGAAATGAGCTTGTGCAGCATCTTCAACAAGAAGCAAATTATGTTTTGCTGCAATTTCTTTAAGCGGATCCATATCAGCAGGTTGTCCATAAAGATGAACGGCAACAATGGCTTTGGTCTTTGAAGTAATCGCCTGTTCTACTTTTTCAGGATCTATATTATAGCTGTCTTTTTCACAGTCTACAAATACAGGTTTGGCACCACATAATGTAGCTCCCCATGCAGTAGCAATAAATGTATTTGCCGGTATTATTACTTCATCACCTGCTCCAATTCCTGCTGCCCATAAAACGATATGATTTCCGGCTGTACCGGAATTAACTGCGATGCAATGTTTTACTCCGTGTGCTTTTGCAAATTCTTCTTCAAAATTAAAAACTGCTTTACCTAGTACAAAAGAAGAATTATCAAGAATATTTTGTATCGCGGGATCTATTTCATGTTTAATAGATTTGTATTGTGATTTAAGGTCTAAAAACGGAACCTGCATTAAATATTTTCTCTCATTGTTAATGATATTTTTTTTAATTTGCAGCGAAGTATGCACAGCTTCGCCTCGTGAGTCACATCTATGACCCCTTCCCTAATCAGTATTTCAAATAAGATTTTAATTGGATTAACACGGTATTATTTTTTTATTCTTTTTGTCGTTCAACCGTATTAACGCTCCACTTATTAAATCATATTTATTTACGTAATAATTATATTAATAAACTTTAAGCCGCATTTTTTTCATTTTAGCCTATATTTTCAATTATTATACCAATGAAAAAACACTAAAAACGAACCTTTTTACCGGTTAATATGTATTAATTAAGTCTTTTTTATCATTTTGAGATCGGATGTATTGTTTTTGAAATTGGAGGGTGAAGAACTAGAAAACTTTGGATAAAATAACAACTTATAGAGATATAATTGTAAATGTGAATTTAGAAATATTGGTTACGAGATAACTATGTGGAATTTAATTTTATATGTTTTGATAGTATTGTCTTTTCAAAAGCGATTTGTTTCTTCTATTTAAAATTATTGTCCACCCTATCAGGAGGCAGAAAGATTTTTTCGGAATGACATAGATTTATTTTTCAATCAGAAAAATTTGTTTGATTAAATGAAGGAAATTCAGCAACTAATTTATTATCAATTGTTTTATAACTTAATTATCTTTGCTCACTAAAATAATTAATTACCCTATTTACAAAACCGGATTATGAGTACAATAATTGTTTGCCCTGCTCTTATAATCAGAAATTTACGATTTCTAATCCTCCTTTTTACGTTATTATTTCCCAGCATTTTGTTTGCATCTCATTATTATGTGGATTCAATTTCCGGAAGCAATTTAAATAACGGATTAACACCGGGATCTGCATGGAAATCAATTTCAAAAATAAATAATATTAATTTAATTAAGGGGGATACTATTAGTTTTAGAAGCGGGTTAAGGTATTCGGGAAACACATTGAGAATCAGGTATGATAATTTAACATTTAATTCGTATGGACCGGGAAATAAACCTGTACTGGACGGAAAGGGAATGAGTAATTGTGTAGAATTGAAAGGCCATAATAATATCCGATTTATAAATTTAAAATTTGTAAATGGATATCCCCGCGACATAACATTAAACGGATGCAGAAATATAATAATTGATTCATGCAACGTTGACAGCTGTGCCGGGATGAATATTTTTCAACAAAACATTTATTCAGGTCAGGGATCTAGGTTAATAATCAGATATTCCACTATTAGCTATGCCGGTGCTGCAACCGGTGGAGGACACGGCATTTATATTGACGGTACCGATAGTACATTATTGGAATACGACACACTTATTTCCAATAAAAACAATAATATAAGAATCGGTTACGGTTATACTAAGCCTTATTATACCGATAATTTAATAATTCGCTATTGTATTATTAAATATGCAGGAGATCAAAATATTTCAGATGACGGCAGCAGAGAATCAAAATTTTATTATAATATTTTAGAAAACGATACCACTGGCTGGTCTGTTAATATATCTCTATTCGAACAAAACGGGTACCATCCTGAAAGGAATGATTATTTCAACAATACATTCATAATACATGATTACGGAAAAGATAATGCTGGAATATATATACATACGTCGGATTCAATATTATTTATGAATGTCTATAATAATATCTTTTATCTTACAAATACTAGAAAAGGCTGGGCTATTTATTCAGAGGATAACATTAGAGAAAAATGGAATATTGATTACAATTTATATTACTCCAACAAAGGATTTCAAAATCATGTTTGGCATTGGGGGCAAGTCCCCTTACATTCCTCAAAATCTTGGAGAAGAAAAGGTTTTGACAAAAAAGGGATTTTTAAAAATCCTTTATTTACGGATTATAAAAATGAAGACTACACTATTAGTAAAGACTCTCCTGCAAGAAAATCCGCAATAGGTCTTGGAATAACTAAGGACGGAAAAGGCAACATAGTTCCATTAATAAATCCGGATATAGGAGCTTTTCAGTACGTAAACAAACCGCAAAAATAAATGCATTATAATATTAACTATAGATAAAAATAATCAAGACTTTTAACTCAATTTAATTTATTTTTGACCTCTAAGTTTAATATACTCATAGAAGGATCCATCAATGAATAAACCCCGTCTCAGTTTTATGCAAATCTGGAACATGAGTTTCGGATTCCTAGGTATTCAATTCGGTTTTGCTCTGCAAAATGCAAATGTAAGCCGTATTTTTGAAACATTAGGCGCAAAGATAGACGCAATCCCGATTCTCTGGATCGCAGCGCCGATTACCGGATTAATAGTTCAGCCAATCATTGGACATATGAGTGATAAAACTTGGAATAGACTCGGCAGACGACGTCCTTATTTTTTAGCCGGGGCTATACTGGCTTCCCTGGGTATTATAATTATGCCTAACTCTCCCGTTCTTTGGTTTGCTGCAGCTATGTTATGGATTATGGATGCATCGATTAATATTTCTATGGAACCGTTCAGAGCATTCGTAGGAGATATGCTTCCATCCGAACAAAGAACAGTGGGGTTTTCTATGCAGAGCTTTTTTATCGGAATCGGTGCTGTTGTAGCTTCCGCACTTCCGTACATGATGACAAATTGGTTCGGTGTAAGCAATACCGCACCAGAGGGAATGATCCCGGAATCAGTTAAACTTTCTTTTTATATCGGTGGTACGGTTTTCTTTCTTGCAGTACTTTGGACGGTTATTAGTTCAAAAGAATACCCTCCGGAAGAATTAAAAAAGTACAGTGAAGATAGTGAAAGCAGCAGTTCTTTTAGAGCTGAAGATGAAAATTTAATTTCTCACAAGAAATTTTTTAAAAACGGATTAATCTGGACAGTAATAGGATTAGTATTATTTTTAATATTTGATCTATTCATTTATATGGATTACGGACTGGGGGTCTTTTTCGGAGGTATTACGGTATTCGGCATTCTACAAATCATTGTAGGATTCATGAGCAAGCAGAAAAAAACTACCGGCGGATTCGTTGTTGTTATGAACGATTTATTTAAAATGCCGAAAACCATGGTTCAGCTTTCTTACGTACAATTTTTTTCATGGTTTGCTCTTTTTGCAATGTGGATTTATACCACTCCTGCAGTGACACATCATATATACGGAACTACTGATCCGCAATCGGCATTATATAATAAAGGTGCAGATTGGGTAGGTGTTTTAATGGCTGTGTACAACGGATTTGCTGCCGTAATGGCCTTTCTACTCATCTGGCTTGCGAAAAAGACCAGCCGCAAAATGGTTCATTCCATAAGCCTAATTTGCGGAGGATTGGGCTTGGCTTCATTTTATATTATTAAAGACCCGAACCTGCTTTTAATTTCCGAACTCGGAATAGGTTTAGCATGGGCTTCAATACTGGCAATGCCCTATGCTATCTTAACCGGTTCGCTGCCGGCAAATAAAATGGGGGTTTACATGGGTATATTTAACTTTTTTATTGTGATTCCTCAAATTACTGCGGCTGCGATTTTAGGATTTTTCGTAAAACATTTATTCGGTGATGAATCAATATACGCACTGCTTCTCGGCGGTGTCTCATTCATACTCGCAGCTATTCTTGTTATGAAGGTTGATGATGTTGATGAAGTGAAGGCATAATAAAAGGATAGTATTTATTTTTGAATTTATGAAAGATACTAGTTGAGTTTGAAAATTTATGATAGAAATTATTGAGGCGAAAACAAATAAAGAGATTCAATCTGTAAAGGATTTATTTATTGAATATGCGGAATCTCTGGATTTTAAACTTTGTTTTCAAAATTTTAATGAAGAATTAAAAAACCTGCCGGGGGATTATTTGCCTCCCGGCGGTATACTTTTGCTTGCAATTAATGACGGCTTTGCTGCCGGTTGCGCCGCGTTAAGAAAAATCAATGATGAAATATGCGAAATGAAAAGACTATACGTGAGGGACAAATTCCGCGGCCTTCATATAGGAATTAATTTAGCTAACAGGTTAATTACGGAAGCGAATAAAATCGGCTATAAAATAATGCGGCTTGATACGGTTCCGTCAATGAAGACAGCTCAAAAGCTTTACAAGTCATTAGGTTTTTATGAGATTACACCTTACCGGTATAATCCGGTTGAAGGCGCAGTCTACATGGAGCTGAAACTTTAATTGTCATCACCTAAATCAGCACAATTACATCATGAACTAATTGTAAATAATTATTGTTCAACAGGCTGCACATCTTCTTTTACAAAGAACCACAATACAGCAGAAACCGCTAACGCAAATGTACTTATAATAAATATTAAACTTTTATTCGGTGCTTCGTTTACTGCTTGACCTACTCCGAAACTTGCCACAAGCTGCGGCAGTACTACTGCAAGATTAAAAAGTCCCATATACAATCCCATTTTAGCCTGGTCGACCTTCTGCGACATTATAGCAAATGGTAAGCTTATTGTAGCTGCCCAGCCGATTCCAAGCACCCCCATAAGTATGTAAATTATAACCGGATGAAATCCGAAAAAAAGCATTCCTGCATATCCTACCGCCATAGATGCAATACAGTAGGCATGAGTTTTTACTCTGCCGATTTTCCTGGTAATCGGTTCAAGAACAAATGCCGGCAATATAGCACCGACAGCATTCAAAATTAGAAAACTAATCGAAACAATCCTCCCCATATCTATTTGAACCGCTCCCGGAATTACGGCATCCGGACCGAAGTTGTAAACTTTAAATTGTACATAGGCAAACATATATATGAACATAGTTTGAATTCCGATCCAGGTAAATGAATGCGCTGCAAGTACTTTTTTAAATCCTATTATCCCTGCTTCGCTTTTGGTCTTCCCTTCTACATTCTTTAAAAGGACCTTTACAATAAAATATATTGTAATTATAAAGCATATAATTTCTACATAATAATTGTCGAATTTTATTTGAAGCATGCGCATCGTTATTGCATAAACCGCATAAATTAAAAATCCCCAAAGAGGCTGAATGTCTTTAAGAATAGATAATAAAGAAGTCTTGGAAGCTTTATTTATATCACCAGTCTCGTCATTTGTTTCAAGTTCTCTCGGTTCTTCAATGAAGAAAGGTGGAATAACAGATAAGATAAGCACTAAACCCACGCCGATATAAATAAGTACATAATTATTCCAAACTGCTCCGATAACATAAGCCAGCACACCGAAAGTACCGGATATTGTCTGCATCCAGGAATATCCTTTCGTTCTCTCTACGCCTTCGGGTGTAACATCCGCAATTATTGATCTGGTCGGATTGAAACTTACATTTATTGCTAGATCAAGGGTTAGAGCAACCACTATAGCAACACCTAGAATTCCGTTAAGGCCAAGCGACTTGGAAATTATATCAATATTAGGTAAAGCCAGCAGCATTAACGCCGCAAGAAAGCCGCCGATAAATATGAAAGGTCTTCTTCTGCCTTTCCATAACCAGACTTTGTCGCTTATTATTCCCACAATGACCTGCCCCAATATTCCCGCAATAGGACCGGCAGCCCAAACTAGTCCCACATCATCAATTTTTAAACCGTACTTTGTGCTCAATATCCAGCTTAGTGCTGAAATCTGGATGGACAATGCGAATCCCATTGCAGTTGAAGGCAAGCTTAATAAAGCATAAAAAGAATTTGTTAATTTTTTTTGGATATTAAGCATAGTTATCCTTTCAATGTAAGTCGATTGATGATTAATGGATTATAATTTATAGTCAATTGTTAACTATCCCGTTTCCTCAAAAGATTTTTTATTTGCTCAAAAGGAAAATATTTCCTGATTCTCCGGCAATTTTTAAACTTGAATTATTATCTAATAGAAAAGACTCTCCCGTCATCAAGTTCTTAATTCTTTTCACCTCTTTTAATTGATCCGAGTAACGTCCTAGATTTACATCCTTGGCAATTTTATTATTATTAATTACGGTCATTATTTTTTCGTTCCCGTTTTCCTTAAAGTAAACAAACAATTCATCAGCAGGCGGAAATTCAACCAGCTTTCCGTAAGAAAGCGCCTTATGTTCTTTTCTTAATACAAGAAGCTTATGAACAAAATTATAAATTTCATTTTCGTACTTTGTTCTCCCTTTGGATGTAAAAGCATCTCTTTTATCACCGGGAAATCCGCCTGGAAAATCTGAACGAATGAGACCGTCTTCCCGACCTCCTTTCATTCCTATTTCAGTTCCGTAATAAATTTCAGGTATCCCTCTTGAAGTAAGCAGCATAAGTAAAGCCATTTTAAATTTATCTTCATCACCCTTGGCTAAGAGCATTGCCCTTTCAACGTCATGATTATCCAGAAAAGTTACAAGATTATCAGGATCCGAATAAATAAAATCTTTTGCAAAATCTTCATAGATACTGTGTAAGCCTGCTTTGCCTTGAAGAAACTCCGCATAAACATCGTGCGTAGCATAATCGGTTATTGCAGGCAGATTTGAATCGAACTTCCTGGGATAGTAACTATGTGTTTGAAAACTTGCCAGAAAGGGCGCAATTCCCGTCCATATTTCTCCTACAATATTAAATTTTGGGTATTCGGTTAAAATAGCTTTGGCCCATTTAGCCAAGTATTTCTGATCGCAGTAAGGGTAGGTATCCTCCCTTATTCCGTCAAGCCCTGTTGATTCTATCCACCACAACGTATTTTGAATTAAATAGTCGCTTAGGAAAGGATCGGCTTGATTTAGATCCGGCATTTGATTTGTGAACCAGCCTTTTGTCGTATTTATTATAGTTGACGAGTCGCGATGGATATCCGCAAAGGCCAGTTTATCATGTTTTGTCATAAAGTGATTTTTAATGCTGCCGTTTATCCAATCTTTAAAAGGTAAATCCTTCATCCACGGATGGTCTATGCTTATATGATTGCTCACATGATCTAAAATTATTTTTAATCCTTTTGAATGAGCATCCTTTACTAATTCCTCATATAATTTATTTGAGCCGAACCTCGGATCGATTTTATAAAAATCGGTAGCACTGTACCCGTGATAACTTATGTGAGTGTTATTCTCTATCAACGGATTCATCCAAAGCGTTGTTACACCTAGATTCTTCAGATAGTCCAGATGTTTTATTATTCCTTCAATATCTCCGCCGTGCCTTCCCAACGGATCATTAATATTATATTCATCAATTGTTCCCCGAACTCGGTTATTTGAAGTATCGCCGTCGGCAAAACGGTCCGGCGTGATTAAATAAATTACGTCGCCTTTATTAAATCCCTGGAAATTTCCTTCGGTGTTTTTTTTCTTCAGAATCGGGAAATTAATGTCAGCCGCTTTTCCGTTTTTATTAAGGATTAATTTATAGTTTCCCGGTTTTAAGTTTGAAGGAATTTTTATATCAATAAAAGAATAATCGGGACTTTCCGCATTATGAATTTTAGTTACTTTAATCTCGCTATTGTTAAATTTTGGAGAGACATTTTTAAGATTCTTACCGTAGACCATTAATTGAACTTTATTCCAATGCATTCCTACCCACCAATTCGGCGGTTCAACTTTTTTTATTATTATATTTTGTGCAAAGCAGAGATTAGCCGATAATATTAGAAGTGTAACGATAGATTTTAGCAAATCAACCCCTCCCCCAGCTTGTATTCACGCATAAATAAAATATTCCTCAAAATGAATTTAACCTATTATAATTACTGATTTTTTATTTAAATTTAGCTCTGAGATATTGTGTGAATTTAATAAGTAGAGATTCTATTTGGTACTACCCTTTTGGGTGGGTTTTTGAATTATTTAATAGAAATAGATGGGTATTTTACACTCTACTGCCACCCGGAATTAAAAATTTGCATTTTAGTTTATTTTTTAATTGATTTATGCAAGAAATAGAAAAAATAATTTTTCTTGCTCTTGTTGGCTTGCATTTATTTGACAATAAAAATAATTTTTAATCCTATTTTTTACGGTTTATGGAAAAAGTACCAGAAGAAAAAGATATAACGGTAAATAGAAAAGCAAGACACGAATATTCAATAGTTCAGACATACGAAGCAGGTATTGTATTACAAGGAACTGAAGTAAAATCTTTAAGAGCCGGTAAGGCAAATTTGGTTGATAGTTACGCCAATTTAAAAAATGGTGAAGTGTGGTTAATCGGAGCTCACATAAGCGTATACGAGCAAGGAAACATAAATAATCACGAACCAACCAGAACGAGGAAGCTGCTCCTCA
The DNA here is from genome assembly GCA_046705105.1 of Ignavibacteriaceae bacterium. Taxonomy (GTDB): domain Bacteria; phylum Bacteroidota; class Ignavibacteria; order Ignavibacteriales; family Ignavibacteriaceae; genus FEN-1297. The sequence goes on from JBJKQP010000266.1 coordinate 33,571, forward strand.
ATAAAAATGAAATTAGGAAACTAATCGGGAAGGTTAAAGAAAAAGGACTAACTTTAATTCCGCTGAGGCTATATTTTAAAAACGGAAAGGTTAAAGTGGAATTGGCCCTGGCTAAGGGCAAAAAAGTTTACGATAAACGCGAATCTATTGCCAAAAGGGATATGAAAAGAGATCAGGAACGAAGGATTAAATATTGAAGATGCTGATAGTAATTATTTATAGTCCCTTATTGTAAAATTTTTGCTTGTGGAATAATGGGTAAAATTTAATTATTCCAGACAACGTTTTAAGATTAATTTTTTTATATAATATTTTAATAATCGATTATTCAATCAATGACAAAATTAAATTTCCCCCCGGTTAATGAACAAATAGACCTTATTAAAAGAGGTGCATTTGAAATTATTCCGGAAGATGAGCTTGTAAAAAAATTAGAAAAATCTTTAAAAGAAGGAAAACCTCTAAACATAAAATTAGGATGCGATCCCAGCAGGCCGGATTTGCATATCGGGCATTCTGTTGTTTTAAGAAAGCTGTCGCAATTTCAGTCTCTCGGTCATCAGGCAATATTAATTATCGGCGATTTTACCGGCATGATAGGCGATCCTTCCGGCAGAAATGTAACTCGGCCGGCACTTTCGCTTGAAGAAACAAGAATAAACGGGCAGTCATATCTTGAGCAGGCTTCAAAAATTTTAGATAAAGAAAAAACAAAAATAGTTTATAACTCCGAATGGCTGGGCAAGATGAGTTTTGAAGACGTAATTAAGCTTTCTTCAAAATATACCGTTGCACGTATGATTGAGCGGGATGATTTTACAAAACGTTTCAAAGCAGGCGAACCCATCAGTGTACACGAATTCTTATACCCGCTTGCTCAGGCAATGGACTCTGTGGCAATAAAAAGCGATGTTGAACTCGGAGGTACAGACCAAAAGTTCAATCTTTTAGTAGGACGTGATATCCAGAGAGAGTTCGGAATTGAACCGCAGATAATTCTAACAATGCCGTTAATAGTAGGAACAGACGGTGTTGAAAAGATGAGCAAGTCTTATAATAACTATATAGGTATTTCCGAAACTCCGAAAGATATGTACGGCAAAACCCTTTCTATACCGGATAATTTAATTTACAACTATTACGAGCTTGCAACCGATATTTCAAATGAAAAGCTGAAAGAAATAAGAAATCAGCTCAACAATCCGTCAGTAAATCCTAGAGATCTAAAAAGGAAATTAGCAAGAACGATTGTTTCTATGTACCACGACGAACAATCTGCTAAGGAAGCTGAAGAAGAATTCGATAAAGTTTTTATAAAAAAAGAAATTCCTGACGATATCCCGGTATATAAATTTAGCGACGGGACTACCGAAATAGGTATTTTAGATTTAATAACCAGGGTTAATTTTGCATCTTCCAAAGGCGAAGCAAGAAGACTGGTTATGCAGGGCGGTGTAACCGTAAACGGAGAAAAGACCGAAGATATAACCGCTGTAGTAAAGCTTAAAAATGAGCTGATCTTAAAAGTAGGGAAAAGAAAATTTATTAAAATAACAACATAATCAAGAAAGGAGATGAGGATTTGTATGTCCCATCAAAAATATTTTTTACAAAGGGTGTAGGCAGGCACAAAGAATACTTAACTTCATTTGAGCTTGCACTGCGCAGTGCCGGAATTGAAATTTGCAACCTAGTTACCGTTAGCAGCATCTTCCCTGTCAACTGCAAAAGGATTTCTAAAGAAGAAGGTTTTAAAGAAATAAAACCAGGACAGATAACATTTTGTGTTATGGCAAGGAATTCAACTAACGAACCTAACAGGCTGATCGCGGCTTCAATCGGAGTGGCTTTGCCAGCAGATAACAACCAGTACGGTTATCTATCGGAACACCACCCTTTCGGTGAAACAGAAAAAGTTGCCGGTGAATATGCCGAGGATTTAGCTGCTACAATGCTGGCTACTACATTGGGAGTAGAATTTAATCCCGATACAGACTGGAGCGAGAGAGAAAATATTTATAAAATGTCGGGTAAAATAGTCAGATCATTTAATGTCACACAATCTGCAGAAGGTGATAAAAACGGGCTTTGGACAACAGTGTTGTCTGTCGGAATACTTTTACCTTAATTCGGAAATTGAATTTTGTAAAAGGATATTACTTTAGGAATTATTATTTTAATTATCGTAGTGATTATATATTGATTTATACTTCACAAAGCATAGACACGAAAAATAAGAAGACCTATTCCATAAAAGGGAAAAATAAATTTGTTTAATGAGACTACGTTTTGGATTGTTTTTGCAATTATTGCAGCAATTATAATTATAATTGATTTATATGTAACAGAACATAGACAAGATAAAATAGGATTAAAAAAGAGTTTAATGTGGAGCGGTGTGTGGATAGCCACCGCTCTTTTTTTTGATGCTTTGTTATTTTTCTACTTAAAGGACGGCAGCAGAAAAAGTTTAGAATTCCTAACCGGATATTTAATCGAATATTCCCTCTCCGTAGATAATCTTTTTGTATTTTTACTGATCTTTAACGTGATGAACGTTTCACCTAAAAACCAGCCGCATGTACTAAAATGGGGAATATTAAGCGCTATAGTTTTTAGGATAGCTTTTATTCTTGCGGGTGTAAGTCTTATAAATCTATTTCATCCGGTTATTTATATTTTCGGTACAATCCTATTGTTTGCTGCGTATAAAATGGCATTCGGCGGCGAGGAAAAGATCGATTATGAAAAAAATCCTTTCATTAAAATAATAAAAAAAATATTCAACATAATTCCCGATTACCGGGGGAAAAAATTTTTTGTAAAACAAAATAAAAAAATATTCGCCACTTCCCTTTTATTAACTCTAATACTGATTGAATCATCTGATATAGTTTTTGCTGTTGATTCGATACCGGCTGTAATTGCTATTACCCGCGACCCGTTCGTGATAATAACTTCAAACATTTTTGCTGTACTCGGATTAAGATCGCTGTATTTTGCATTATCCGGTATTGTAGATTTATTTCATTTTCTTAAATACGGAGTTGCAGTTATTTTATTCTTTGTAGGTATTAAAATGCTGGGATCGGAGTTATTCACTATACCGACGGAAATTTCACTGGGTATAATAATTTTTTGTTTAATACTGTCAATTATACTGTCGCTTTTATATAAGAAGAAGGCCGTTTAACTATCCCGTAAAGATGGATGACAGCCGCACCGGTCAAACCCACAAGCATAGGTTCTATTTCCCCTATAATTTTAATGCTCATAAAGTTATCCCTTATTAAATACCAGGTTACGCTTAATACTACTGCAGAAATTATTTCAGTAAATAAAATTTTACTGTCAATTTTAAATGCCGGATAATATGAACTTACTACCGGAAGAATTATCCCGGGAATACAAAGAGATCCGATCGTGTACCATATCTCTATTACTGAAGGAATAAAGTACGCCAGCAGGATTGATAGTATGCCAGCTATTATCAAACCGTAAATTGTATATAGTTTCAATTTGTTTTCATCTTTCTTTGAGGAAATTCTAAAAATAAAATCACGTCCGATTGTTGTTGCGCTTAAAAAAAGAAAGCTGTTCAATGTAGACATAATAGTAGCAAACATAGCAGCATAGAAAATTCCTTTAAGTCCGGGAGATAATATTTTTTCTGCCAGAAGCGGAAACGACAAGACCGGTTTGGCTAAATTCGGAATAGCTGCACTGGCATATAAGCCTGTGGATGTAGTAAGAAAGTCAAACAATGCCCATAAGAAAACTGAAATTATAATCCCGACGGCAGCAACATTGCCGGTCTTTGCTGCATAGCATCTTTGGTGAAAACCCGGATCGGCAAATGTCCACAATGCTATTAGAAACCATACGATAATAAAAGTAGGTGATGCGCCCCCGGTAAGTTCAAGGTGAGTTTTCGGCAGGTTTGATTCCAGATAATGTATACCTCCGAAAGAATGATAGGCAATAATCAGAACAATAATAAAGCCTCCGAACATTACAAAGAACTGCAGGGCATCCGCATAAACATTGGACTTAAAACCTCCCTGGAATAGGTAAAGCACGGACAGCAGCAGTGCAAGCACGAGGCTAAGTATAGTGCCGGTACCGAACATCATTGAAAGTAAACTTGCCGTCATCAAGAGATAAGGTGCGGGAGAGACAAGAACAAATACCAGAACAGCAGTTGTAAGCCCGACCTTATTTCCGTATACTATTGAAAGTTTATCGGGGATTGTAAATAGTGAGGCGGTTCTGATTTTTTTAGCAAAAAATAATGCGAAAATTAAGGCAAAAACATAATAAGGAAATCCTTGGGTAAACCAGCTTGCCAAGCCGTAACGATATGTAAATTCGCCCACACCCAAAATGCCGCCGTACCAGGTTGATACTGTTGTAAGTACAAAAAGGAACATACCGATTTTTCTGCCGGATAACAGGTAGTCGTCTGCGTTGCTGCCTGTTTTTCTCCCGAAATAAAATCCGATTGACAAAACGGAGATAAAGAAAAGAATAATTACCGTATAATCTAGAGGGCTAAAAGAGATCATGATTTTTCATAAAATTAAAATCACGGATGACGAAAATCTTTCCTCCTTTTATTTTTAATTTTACTTTAGCCGCAATGGAAACGTTACTCGTACTTTCCTTTTCACCGAAAGGAAGAGCAGTTTCCTTAAGAGAATATTTTAATCCGGAAGAAGTAATTTTAGTTTTTCTATCAAAGCCGTAAAGAGAAATTGTTTCATTAGTTTTGCTGGCAAGTTCAACCTCACCGGTATATGCTTTTAAATATGAATTCTCAGCAGCAATATTTATTTCGATCTTATCGAAGAATTTTAATACTATACCTAGATTGCAGAAGCTATGATCGAGTCTATCGCCCGTAACGCCAAGCAGCACCGCTTTCTTATATTTATTTTTAATAGCAAACTTCAGGCATTTTTCCACATCGGTATCATTCTGCCTTTTAATATTTATTATTTTAGATTTACTTTTGAAATGTTTAAGTACGGCAGTATCGGAAGAATCCATATCTCCGATTATAAAATCCGGTATCAATCCCATTTTATTTGCGGAATTGGCACCTCCGTCCGCACATATAATAGTGTTATAACCTATTCTTCGAAAAAAATCTATAGCACTTTTTTTCGGCCTCTTGCCGTTAGCCAGGATAACACATTTCTTCAATATTAAATTCCTTTCTTTCCAAATCTCATTCGTGAAGGAAGCAGCATAATTTATGCATCACAATCCGAGTTGCACACCTGCAATAAAATTTCTTTCGGCGGCAGGAAAAAATTCCGCACCAATGGCATTTGCAGAATATAACTTATCAAACATATTATTTACCTGCAAAAAAATCTTAGAAGGTCCCATTGCTGAAAATTCCTTAAATTCGTATGAGGCATAAAGGTCTGCAGTAAAATATGCATCGTTTATATTATCTGTATATCCTACAAAGCCCGGATACATTGTTAAATATTCTTTCAGCTTACCCCCGTAATTATCGGAATAGAAAGACCCGACATATCTTCCGTTTATTTTTGCAAAGAAATTACCTTTTGAAAAATTTATTCCGAAGTTCGTAAGGAAATCCGGGAAGCCGCCAATTTTATTATTACTAAGATCAATATAATCAGCCGCATCAATATAATATTTGCCGCTGATGATTCTGTTATTACTATAAGTAGCATTTGCAAATATTTCAAATCCTTTTGATATACCGAAATTTGACGACAGCTCGATCCCGCTGTGTTCCGTTGATTTCATATTTCCGGTAACCGGCTGTCCATAGATATCCAGCTTGCCGTTCGGGACAATCTCATTATCAAAAAGCATATAATATAAATTCAAAGATACGCTGAATTTATTGCCGATAATAGATGATCCTATTTCAAAATCATTCATCGTTTCGGGTTTTACAAGCGGCTTGCTGTAATTATATGAACCATCCGGATATTGTTCAAACTGCGGAACTGCACCGCCGCTGGATTCATCTGCATTATAATACGTTGTTAACCTAGGGCCGTTTGATACCCGAGCAAACGAAAGGAATAAATTCTGCAAAGAATTAATTTTATAATTAATACCGAACCTGGGATTAATAAACAAGTTTTTAACCGAAAACGAATGCCCTAAAAATTTTTCATTGTACAGCATATTGTTATTATAAGCTACCTGCACTTCTCCTAAAAGGTTTATTTTATTATTTAAGTTATATGATTCATGAACAAATCCGTTAATTATATCTTTCCCGCCGTTATAAGAATAATAAGTGTATTGGGAGGTAAGTCCTGCTGGGAGATCCAATCCGAAGGCGATTTTACCCCAATGGATGGATCTGTGGATTCTAATTTCACCGCCCGCGATAAATTCTCCATTCTTGTGTTTAATGCTTATTCTTGGAATCCATCCGTACTGGGTATTATCTACTTCGGCTTTTATAAGTACATCCTGCGGATTCTGAGTCGGATGAAAGCCGAATTGAGAGGTCAATCTTAAATATGTTGTATCAGCCCATGAGCCGTCAAAATTAAAAAATCCGTTACCGAAAACTAAGAATAACGCAGAGTTTACAGTTATATTTTTGTTGATTTTATATTCGTTCAAAATTTCATAATGAGGCTGTGAAAAGTTTTCAATTTCCGAAGGTCTTCTTAAGACAGTATAAGAATAGCTGTTGTCCGCTTGACCCCAATCGGAATAGTTGGCTCTTCTTAAATCTTTTCTTCCAATAGCAAATTTAGGAAGCCCCATATAAGCCAATCCGTCTGCAATCGGACCTCCGTAAAAATTAACCTGAGTAGTTAAGTTTTTATCATACCGGACAGCGGAAATATAATAAGCATTAAACTTTGTCCAGGAGTTATTTCTGTACCCGCCGCTTTTTATCTGCGAAAACTTTGCATACACTGAATATTTATTATCGATTAACCCGCTGGAAAATGATGCACTATACTTGCGGGTGTTATAGCTGCCGAGAGCGCCAAGAAAATTAAATCGCGGGTGATTTGAGAAAGTTGAGGTTATTATATTAATTGAACCTCCAATCGCCGGGTAACCTACAACGCCTGAACCGGCCCCCCTCTGCACTTGTATTACTGCAGTGCTGCTCAGCAGATCTGGAAAGTCCAGCCAATAAACATTATGGTCTTCGGGATCGTTCTGAGGAATTCCGTTTATCGAAACCGATATTCTTCTTTGATCAAATCCTCTTATGCTCAAATAATTATAGCCTATCCCGTTCCCATTTTCCGAATAGAAGGTTGTGGACGGCAATTCGCTTAAATATTCCGGCACATCCTGAACAACGTAATTTTTTGAAATTTCTTTATGGGTTACCTTGCTGAAAGCCAAAGGAGTAACTCCTTCTTTGCCAATACTTCCTTCCACCAAAACAGTTTGCGAGGGAATGATTTTAGGCGTAAGCTTTACAATTATCTCTTTTGTCAAATCAATTTTATTAAGAGAAATATTTTCGGTATTATATCCTACGTAGCTGACAGATAAAATATTTGATTTTGAAACTTCGCCGGTTATTGAGAAGTCTCCGTTTAATTTTGTAACCGTACCTATGTTCGTTCCTTCAATAAAAACATTTGCATTGGGTAAGGGTTTTAACGATTCTCCGTCAAGTACTTGTCCTTTAACAGAAATTATCTGTGCAGAAATTAAAGAAGGGAACATCAAAAAAAGAATAATTAAGTATTTCATTTTATACTCCATAAAAAAATAGCCGTTCAGAAACGGCTAAATCTTAATTATTCTTTTAGCCCGTTTTCCTACGCTGGTATTATCCAGATCAGGTTACAGGGTTTACTCTCAGTCATCCCGAAAAAATCGGGATAACACCCCTAACGGCCTCATTCAATAAATAAAAAAACTTCTCTGTAAAACTCCGAATTTATGTTGAAATATTAATAATTAAATAAGAACAAATAAAGTCTAAAAATATTCAGCACTTCAAGTAGTTCTTATTCAATTATAAGCTTTTGTCCAACCTTAATTTTGTTGCTTGTTAATTTATTTGTTTCCTTTAATTTAGTTACCGAGACATTATTATTTCTCGCAATAGTATAAAGCGATTCGCCGCTTTTTACAATATGAACTTTACCGTTAATCTTAGCTAATGCTTTCTTCTCTGCTTTTTTCTCGGAAGCACTTGGTTTTACTTTTAAACTTTTTCCGGCTATAATTTTATTCCCGTCCAGATTGTTCCATTTCTTTAAATCCGAGATCGAAACATTATTTGCAACGGCTATATCGCTTATTGTATCGCCGCTCTTTACTATATAAGAACCTTTGGGAGAAGATTTTGCAGCGGAATTATCTGTTGTTTTATCGGGGACATCGTTTACATCGGCGTCGGAATAAATCTTAAGTGTATTTCCCGCAACTATTTTGTTGCTTCTCAGATTATTCCATCTTCTAATATTCGACACCGAGACTTTGTACTTCTCAGCAATTAAACTTATGGCATCACCCTGCTGAACTTTGTAATAATTTACATTTGCTGAAGTCTTCGGTGCGTTATCACCTAGAGAAGCTTCATTATTGTTCTGGTAAATTTTAAGAGTTTGTCCTATCCGCAAATTATTACTTGCTAAGTTATTCCATCTTTTTAAAGCAACCGGCGGAACGCCGAACTTAACCGCGAGCCCCCAGATTGTATCACCGCCTCTTACCCTATAGCGGTAAACACTTGTTCTTGAGTTTATACTGCTGTTTTCGGCAGCCGCTACATAACGGGAGGATCGATCGGTATAAATCTTTAATCTATGACCGGCGTAAATTTTATTACTGCTTAAATTATTCCAGTCTTTCAATGAATTAATATCAACACCGAACCTGGCCGCAATAGAATTTAAATTCTCGCCTCTTTTAATCCTGTAGTAAATTAATTCATTATTATTTTTAGTAAAGGTAGGTTTGGCAGAAGATTTTTCAATTGAAGTTTGATTATCAAGCGCCGCATAAAAATCTTTTTTATCAGACGGGACATAGACTACCAGGTCCTCGCCTACTTTAATGCTTCTTGTATAAGGAATATTATTCCAGTTCCTAATATCAATTACCCTGGAGTTGAATAAATCGGCTATTCCCAGAAGGTTATCATTCTTCTTAACTTTATAATGAACCGGTACCATACCTTCGGGTATCAAAGCTTTTTCGGAAACATCACTGTTGTCTTCATCCGTAGAAGTTTTATTATTATCAACCGAAGCCAAATTAACTGTGGAATCGGAAGTATTGGACGAATCGACATTATTATCTT
>JBJKQP010000267.1:0-3756 GCA_046705105.1 Ignavibacteriaceae bacterium
ACTTAAGCCCTTGCTTCCGTCAAGGTTTTCTATACCCACAAGGGCATTTCCGTCAATAGATTCGGGGGCAGGAACAATGCTTTCGGAATCGTTAAATTGAATTTTAATATTTCCGTTGGAATACAAAATAATTTGAAATGTTATATAATCCGTATTGGAGCCTCTGTCGTAAACATGCCGGTATGTAACTATAAATTCCGAACCTGTACTAAAGTAATAAATATGTGAATCGGTTTTACTGCAATCCAAATCCATAGCGCAACCTGCTATAAAATTATTAGGTTGAATTGAGGAGGGCACGAAAGCATATTCGGCATTATCTGAAGATCCGTTTGCGAACGACAAATATCCGTTTGAGCCTATAAAAACATGTTCATAGTTTTGTTCGAAGAACGGGAAAGTCATTCCCATATCCGCTACTTGAAAATATCCGTCGTCTGCATCGCCGGCTGTCCACGAAGTTATTTCATTATGCCCGCCGGAGACTGGGTCTATCCATTCATAATCAGGTTGACTGGGCATGCTGCCGGCTTCTTCATCGGAAGTAACAAAGTAATATCCGCCTGTACCCGTTCCGCCTCCGCCGTATTGATCGGTATGAACACGGTTTGTAAGATATATGTTATCGTAAACTATATGATATTTGCCGTCGTTATCTATTTTTATTTGAAAACGATCCGCATTTTCAACATCGCAATGTACGAATGTTCCCGAAGTATTTTGGGCATATCTGAAAATACTGCTTCCGTAAAGAGGTGCATAAAGAATATGTGCATTACCATCGTTATCCAGATCTAAAGAAGTGCAGCCGCTACCCCAGCCTTCGTCAACTTCTTCGGTTAACCATGAGCCGTTGCTTTTTACGGCATATTTATTATATCCGTATTGGCCTCCCAGATAACTTATATGCGGGTTGTTTGAATTATCTGTAACGATAGATGTCACCATTCCCTCCATCTGCCCGCCGACGTCATCCACCTTCTCCGGGGTACTCCAATTACCCAATTCACCTGTAACGTATGCAAGACCCTGTAATGGAGGCTCAGTTCCTAGGATATCCCAACTATAAAAACTGAAATGAACTTTATTATTATTGTCTACCGCCATCGAAGCATGATCATAAACGGTATTATGGATAATTTCAGATTCCCAGGAACCGGAGGCATTTGTAAGATAATACAAACTGCCGGTATTAGCCGGAGCATTGGTTATAAATGCAATATGGGTTTTCCCGTTATTGTCTATATCCATTCCGACAGGCCGTATAAAATCGAGCTGTATAAGTTCCACAGGTGTTTTCCATGATCCAGTTACATTGTCGGTATAGAATAATTTACAATGTTCGTCGATCAGATCTCCAAAAACACTTGTTCTTGTATAATGCTCGACAAAACATATGTGTACGTTATTCAATGCATCTAATGCAATTAGAGAGTTTTCTCCGTCCCAAAGATCATACGGAGGATTTCCCAATTCAATATTATTATCGGCCATACCATTGTATATTCTGTGTGCTTCCCATACACCTGTTTTATTAGTCATATAAATAATATCTTTGCCGTTATATGGATAAAATTCGCCTTCACTCGTGCAACTGATATATGCTGCTCCGTAAGAATCCACATCAAGCGATAAATCCTTTATATCTCTTGAAAAAGGTACTTCATCTGCTGTATAAGAATTAATCCTGGTTTTATTAGTAACGGAATTATTAAATGTAATCAAGTCCTGTTGATCGGCGGATACCGATACCGTATTATAAGTATATCCGGTATCTCTCGGAATTACGACAATACTAATTGTTACTGTATCTTTAAAATTTATATTGCCTAAATTGCATGTTAAAGTTCCGCCGTCATAACTGCAAATTCCTTGAGACGATACTGCATGGTAAAATTCTACTTTAGAGCTCAGAGTATTTGATAAAATAACGTTGGTTGCATTTGCAAATCCGTAATTTCCTACTGTAATTGTGTAAGTTAAATACCCGTTTATCATTACCGCATCGGGATGATCTTTTTGGGTTACATAAACATCGGCACCCGGGGGACGCACAAAATCCAAATAATAGATATCGTCGTTGCCGCCGGATGCGTCGTCCCATACAATTCTGTTTGACCATATTGAAGGATGTTCTTCGCTATAGGCGCTGGTCATAATCGGTACTACCGCATCGGTTGCAAATTCATAAAAATACAGATCCCGGTTTCCGTAAAGATCTACTAAAACATCCCATGTTATTCCCTTTTCGGAAATTCTGGGCTTTGAATGTGCGGATACCTGATTTGTAAGAAAACGGATAGTATGCGTAGTTAAATCTTCCATGTACATCGAATATATACCGTTTCTTTCTTCAATCCAGACTACTGAATCGCCGTGAATATCCGGTGCAAACTGTTCGTAAAAATCTGAAGTGAGTTGAGCTCTTTGTCCGGAGTCTAGGTTTGCTAAAAATATTGAATTTGAAGAACCGACATTCTGCGACCAAACAATCTTATGTCCGGAAATCCTTGGACCGTCCTGCATGGAACCGGAATCCGCAGACACCCTTGCTTCCGATCCGTTATGCATATCGTACATATATACAACGTATTCCCATGAAGCACCGACTCGTCTGTCGCGCCAGACTATTATGCTGTCCGATACATCCGGATAATCCTGCTGCTCATCGTCGGTTGTAACCTGGAATTCTTCTCCGGTATTTATATCGTACATGTAAATGTCCCGGTTTCCGTTTCGAAGATCATCCCATACTATTATGTTTTTCCATATCTCAGGATGACTTTGATCTTTTGTGCTTATATTTATTCGTTGTTCCGGTCCTGAAGGTAAAGTGTACATATAAGTGTCGTAATTGATGAAAAGAGTTGTTTTATTTCTTTCATCCTGCCACACTATCCGGTTTCCCCAGACCGATGGGTAAATTTGGCTTGCAGAATTTGTTGTAATTTGGATAGGAGTAAATTGTGCATAATTGTATCCCGGAAATAATATGAAAATTATACAAAGTATGCGAAAAATAATTGATGTTCCCGCTTTATTCATTTTTACCTCCCGTTTTTTTTCAAAACATTTATTCTTTAAGATTTAGAACAATATTTCTTAAAATTCAGGAATAGTAACTATATATTAATTTCAATAGTTGTGTTTCTGAGAATGTTTTTTCAGAAATACCCTATTGCCGTACATTAATTTTTCCCTTTCTAATATGCTACACTAATGTTCTGCAATGGGATATTCTTTTGCTCGATAGTATTTTCAGGCAAGATTATTAGAAAATAGTATGATGATTATGAGCTTCTTATTATTAACTTATTATTTTTTAACCAATTTGTCAATTAAGATTGCTAGATAACAAATTTTAAATAACAGGATATTTCAAATATAATACAACATAACATCTTAAAAAGTTTAGTTTCTTGTCTACAATGATACTATCAAAAATAATTATAAAAAAAGGAAGGTTTTTATATGGTATTAATTTTTTCTGTCTATTATAAAATCTACCAGTGCTTCCATGGTTATTTTTTCCTGTGAATCCGGGAATGCTTTTAAAACATCTTTGGCTTTTTGGGAATAACCGGAAGCGGTATTAAGTGCATATTCTATTCCCCCGTGGTTACGGACAAAATTAATAATTTCCCTAACGTTTTCATTGTCTTTTCTATTTTTTATCAACTTTCTAATTTCGGCAGCTTCATCTTTAGAAACTTGATTAAGCGAATATATAAGAGGCAGAGTAATTTTTTTCTCTTT
>JBJKQP010000268.1:0-2512 GCA_046705105.1 Ignavibacteriaceae bacterium
GGCAGATATTTTACTTCCTCCAACAGTTTTGAAGTTTCCGCAAACTATACGGTTTACGACTTTGAAGCCTTGACGCCAAACTACAGAAGTTTTTCTTTCAGGCAGTTTACGGCAAAAGACTCTTCCAGAATAAAATTATCAAGGCGAATTTCTTTTGTTCATTTCGGGTACTTAAAATTGTCCGAACAGGGCGATCTGAAATGGGCGTCATTTTCTACTCACCCGACAAGATTCTTACAGGAAATTTATTCGGAGCCGAAATTTGTTTTTAATCACGACGATATATCCTTTGCATTAGGGCTAAGAATATATTCTTTAAATACTTATAACTACAAAGGATTAATCAAAGTTGTGGATTCAAAGTATCTAAGTGTTGCCCCGCTATCGGAAATTTCAATAAATTTAGATAAATTAACATTCAATTTGCTCGGCTGGTACGAATTTATTAGTATTTATAACGCAGCAGACAGACAGCAGGCTAACTTATCTATGACGGCGAACTGGAATTTTTGATTATATACATTTATTTACGAAATTGAATAATAGAGTTTTTTTATTATTTTCCCGTTAAAAAATTTAGGAATATATTGGCGGATAAAGAATACTACCTTGAGATTGAAAGCGATCCTAACAATCTTATAACAGTTGAAGAATTTGTAAATTATTTTGCTACCGAATTACAAGTTAAGCAAGAAAAATTAAACGGACTTTTAATTTCCGTTACGGAAGCTACTACAAATGCTATTATACATGCCAACAAAAGCGACGTGAACAAAAAGGTAAAAATTTTTGTGAATACGGAAAATGGTAAACTTATTATAAAAATTAAAGATGAAGGAAAGGGTTTTGATCCCGCCGATGTACCTGATCCTACTGAGCCGGAAAATTTGCTTAAAGATTCCGGACGCGGTCTTTATCTTATGAAGTATTATCTCGACGACCTCCGATTTAATATAACCCCCGAAGGAACTGAGACAATTCTAATATTAAACTTATCCTGAGCTTTAATAATAAGTATACTTAAATCTTTGCAACCAAAAAATAAATAAACGATTAACTATTCACCATTAACCATTAACTATTAACCATTAACTAAAATCTTGACCATAAAAACAAAAATATCCTGAGGAAACTATTTATACTTTGCAAATGGTTTAATACATCTTTATTTTTAAAATAATGATAGTAATAAATTTGAGGGGATACTCATTTTATTACCGCAAATAAATCAAAATAAATTTTTAGGAGAAAATTATGGCTAGAAAAAAAATTGCTTTAATCGGTGGCGGGCAAATCGGTGGAGTTCTGGCACAATTAATTGCCACAAAACAGCTCGGTGATGTTGTTATGTTCGATATAGTTGAGGATTTACCGCAAGGCAAAACACTTGATATAGGGGAAGCTGCAAGAGTAAATGGTTTTGATGTAAATGTAACAGGCACCAACAGCTATAAAGATATTGCTGGTTCAGATTTAATTATTATTACTGCGGGCTTGCCGAGAAAACCCGGTATGAGCAGAGATGACCTCTTAACTACAAATGCAAAAATTATGAAATCAGTTGCCGAAGGTGTTAAAGAAAATGCTCCTAATGCAATTGTAATTATTATCTCCAACCCGCTTGATGCAATGGTTACGTTATTTAAGAAGGTTACCGGATTTCCTTCCAACAGAGTTTTGGGGCAGGCCGGTGTTTTGGATTCTTCCAGGTTTGCTACTTTTATTGCATGGGAGCTTGGTGTCTCGGCTAAAGATGTAAACGCAATGGTTTTAGGCGGACACGGAGATACTATGGTTCCGCTTGTTAGGTATGCAAATGTTAACGGAATACCGGCAATGGAAATGCTGGAAAGAAAATATAACGATAAAGCCAAAGCTGCCGAAGTTATGAAAGCATTGGTTGAGAGAACAAAGATGGCTGGCGGAGAAGTTGTAAAACTTCTTAAGACCGGTTCTGCTTTTTATTCTCCAGCTGCTGCCGCCACTGCAATGGCACAATCTATTTTGCTGGATGAAAAGAGACTGCTTCCCGCATGCGCTTTTCTAGACGGCGAATTCGGTGTTAAAGGATATTACGTTGGTGTGCCGGCAGTACTAGGTGCTAACGGAGTTGAAAGAGTGGTTGAACTTTCTCTTAATGAAGAAGAACAAGCTGCACTTGATAAATCGGTTAACGCTGTTAAAAAATTAGTTGAAGATATGGGAAGGTTAGGATTCTAATCAATAAAAAGCCCTCCAAAAACGGAGGGCTTTTATCTTTTTAAATTTTATTTAAATAAAGAAACAAAATACTATCCGGTTACAACACTAACAATTTTTCTGTCACCTTTTTTGGTTTCAAACTTTACATGACCGTCGGCGATTGCAAAGAGTGTATCGTCACCACCTTTAAGTACATTAACGCCGGGATGGAATTTGGTGCCTCTCTGTCTAACCAAAATATTTCCGGCGATAACTTTTTCTCCGCCGAATTTCTTTACGCCGAGCCTTTGTGCATTGCTGTCTCTTCCGT